>CAZVAD010000061.1:0-15463 GCA_964624645.1 uncultured Mariniphaga sp. | reverse complement strand
ATTATCCGGGAAATCCAAGGAATTATTTCTTTTCCCTGCTGATTGGGTGGAATAATACAACACCGAGATAAAAAAACGCCGAATGAATCATCCGGCGTTTCCATATTATTTTAAACAGGCTATTTCAGGCCTCCTGTCATATCTTCAGGCCTGACCCATTCATCGTACTGTTCTTCGGTAACATATCCCAGGCGAACGGCTTCTTCTTTGAGCGTTGTACCGTTTTTGTGTGCGGTGTTGGCAATTTCGGCTGCCTTGTAGTAACCGATTTTCGTATTCAGGGCAGTAACCAACATCAGGGAGTTATTCAGCAATGTTTCAATTACCGGATGGTTCGGCTCAATACCCACCGCGCAGTGGTCATTGAAAGACACACACGCATCGCCGAGCAATTCAGCGCTTTGCAGCAGATTATAAGCCATCATCGGCTTAAAGACATTCAGTTCGTAATGTCCCTGAGTGCCGCCGACAGTTACCGCAACATCATTCCCCATCACCTGCGCACAAACCATGGTCAGCGCTTCGCTCTGGGTGGGATTTACCTTTCCGGGCATTATGGATGAGCCCGGCTCGTTGGCGGGAATGATCAATTCACCAATCCCTGAGCGGGGGCCGGAAGCCATCATGCGGATATCGTTTGCAATTTTATTCAGGGAAACGGCAAGCTGCTTCAGCGCTCCGTGGGTTTCAACCAACGCATCGTGGGCTGCCAGCGCTTCAAATTTATTTTCGGCAGTAACAAAAGGCAATCCGGTGAATTCTGCAATTTTTTTCGCAACCAGCACATCATATCCTTTGGGAGTATTAAGCCCCGTGCCAACGGCAGTGCCGCCCAATGCCAGCTCAGCCAAGTGCGGCAGCGTATTCTCCAGCGCTTTCAGTCCATGATTCAACTGGGCGACATAACCTGAAAACTCCTGTCCGAGAGTCAGCGGGGTGGCATCCATCAGGTGGGTTCTGCCAATTTTTACCACATCCCTGAATGCTTCCGACTTTTCCCTAAGGGTATCTCTCAGCTTTTCCACGCCGGGAATGGTTTTCTCAACCACCATTTTGTAGCAGGCAATGTGCATTCCCGTTGGGAAAGTATCGTTTGACGACTGTGATTTATTGACATCATCATTGGGCTGAATTGCTTTTTCTCCTTCGCCGATTTTCCCCCCAGCCAGTTCCTGCGCCCGGTTTGCAACAACTTCATTGACATTCATGTTGCTTTGTGTGCCGGAACCGGTTTGCCAGATTACCAACGGAAACTGGTCATCTAACTTGCCTTCCAGAATTTCATCACAAACCGCACTGATCAGGTTTTTCTTTTCTTCGGGCAATACACCCAACTCAAAATTTGCATGTGCAGCCGCCTTTTTCAGGTAGGCAAATCCGTAAACGATCTCTTTTGGCATGGATGCCGAAGGACCTATTTTGAAATTGTTCCGTGAACGTTCGGTCTGTGCGCCCCAGTATTTATCAGCAGGCACCTTCACTTCTCCCATTGTGTCTTTTTCAATCCTAAATTCCATTTTTCTCAAAAATTTAAAAAATTATACTCTCTATTTCAACAATATATTCATTAATTATCTCTCTACTCTCTACTTACTCATTACTTGATACTTGATACTTGATACTTGATACTTGATACTTGATACTTGATACTTGATACTCATTACTAATTACTAAAGTATCTTCACAAAATTTTCGTAAGCCTTTTCCCACTCAGTTTTTGAATCCGGAAAATAAGTCTTTACATCAAACGAATTTCGCACAACTTCCCGGACTTCATCCAACGAACCGACAGCGCCAAGCGCTTTTGCCTGCATCATAATATTTCCGATTGCAGTAGCTTCGGTAGGGCCGGCAACAATCTCAATGCCTGTGGCATTCGCCGTAAACTGATTAACCATCTCATTGTGAGCGCCTCCGCCAATGATGTGGAGTTTTTCGATTTTTTTCCCGGTAACCGATTCAATCTGAAGAATGGTGTATTTGTATTTCAGCGTCAGGCTGTCATAGATGCAGCGGGCAATTTCACCAATGCCCGCGGGAACATGCTGGTTTGTCTGCCTGCAAAATTCCTGAATCGCTTCCGGCATATTTCCCGGATTCAGAAAAGCCGGATCATCCGGATTGATAAAGCACTGAAACGGTTCGGACGCATTGCTTGCATTCACAATCTCCTTCCAGCTCAGTTCGCCGCCCCGCTCCTGCTCCCAGGTGCGCTTGCACTCCTGAATGAGCCACATGCCCATGATGTTTTTCAAAAATCGGGTGGTTCCCTCCACGCCGCCTTCGTTTGTAAAATTCATCTCCAGCGATTTTTCCGAAACAAGCGGTTCAGGATTTTCAATTCCCAAAAGCGACCAGGTTCCCGAACTCAGATACGCCCAGTTTTCTCCGCTGGCCGGAACCGACACCACTGCCGAAGCCGTATCGTGTGAAGCCACAGCAACACAGGGGATCACCTTGCTTCCGGTTTCCTCCGCTATCCCGGGCAAAATATTTCCCAGTAAAGTCCCCGGCAAAATGAACTCAGCCACAAGGTTTCTGTCAATCCCGGCGGCTTCAAAAAGTTTGTGCTCCCATTCGGCCTTTCCCGGTTTCAGCATCTGGGAAGTGCTGGCAATGGTATATTCATTTTTCATCACGCCCGTGAACAAATAATTCAGTGCATCGGGAGTAAACAGCAATTTACCGGCAATTTTCAATTCGGCATCATGGTCCCTGACCGATGCAAACAACTGAAAAAGAGTGTTAAACTGCATAAACTGAATGCCCGACAGCAGATACGTCTCCTTTTTTGGCATCCGCCTGAAGAACTCGTCCATTGCGGTGTCGGTGCGGTGGTCGCGGTAGGCAAACGGCAATCCGGCAAATCGTCCGTTGGCTGTAACCAGAGCATAATCCACTCCCCAGGTATCAATCCCGATGGCATCCGGCTGAACGTTATGTTCAGTGACACACTTTTTCAGGCCGGTTTTCAGCTCATCAAACAATGAATAGATGTTCCAGAAAAAAGTGCCGTGAATGCAAATCATCTGGTTTTTGAAGCGGTGCACTTCCTGCAAAGTCAGTTTTCCGTCTTCAAGTTTTCCCAAAATAGCCCTGCCGCTTGATGCGCCAATGTCGAAAGCTAAAAAATGGTTTTTACTCATTTCAGGTTATTTTTAACTGTTTTTCAGTGAAAAATCCGAAAAAAATTTAAACTTGCAATTTCGTAATTTTTTTGTTGTTCCCTTTTACAAAATGTAAAGGTAAGCTTTTAAAACCATTGATTTAAAATTGAAGCACAATGATTTCATTTATGTTATTTATACTGCTGATAACCCCGCCGATAACCCATGCAGAAGGCAATAAAATCACGATTGGCGCCTTTGCCGATTGCCAGTACTGCGACTGTGAAACCCGCGGAACACGTTACTACCGGAATGCATTTGAAAAACTTGAAACGGCCATTGACTATTTCAACCGCGAAAAGGATATAGATTTTGTGGTGAACTTAGGCGATCTGATTGATCATGGTTTTGATAGTTTTACTCCGCTGAAGCCGTTGCTTGAAAAGTCAAAAAAACCTGTGTTCCACGTACTTGGAAATCATGATTTTTCAGTTGAACCGGAATATCTACCTCAGGTTCCTGCACAGTTCAGGCTCAGCAAAACCTATTATTCCTTCAGCAAAAAAGGATGGAAGTTTATTTTTCTGGACGGAAATGACATTTCTGTTTTCTCCGCCGACAGGCAAAAAGCCGGAATGGCCAGAGAGATGTCAGCTCAACTGAAAAAGGACGGCAAACCCAATCACCATGAATGGAACGGCGCCATTGGCGAAGAGCAATTGCTGTGGTTTAAAAATCAATTGGAAGAAGCATCGGGGCAGAATGAAAAAGTTGTCGTTTTCTGCCACTACCCAATTCTGCCCTACGAAAGCCACACGCTATGGAATCAGGCGGAAATTGTGGCTTTGATTGAAAATTACCCTTGCGTGAAACTCTGGCTGAACGGGCATAACCATGCCGGAAATTACGCCTTTCATCACGGAGTGCACTTTGTCAATCTCAAAGGAATGATTGAAACCGAAAATGAGAATGCTTACTCAACGATTGTTCTCGGTGAAAACACGATTGAAATCACCGGGTTTGGACGTGAAAAGAGCCAAAGCCTCTCTTTCAGGTAGAAACTAATTGAAAGCGTTTTTAACTTTTTCCAGCGGGATATTGAATACCTGTTTGCAAATCGTGTCCAGAACGGCTTCTTCGCCCTCAAAATGGTAGGTTGACTGGATGTATGTTCCGGTGGAATCCTGCTGCAGCGCGAGTGCCGGAGAGGAAGACTCCAGTTCATAAAATGGCCCCAACTGTCCGCCATCAGCCAAAGGGCCGTCATTGTATGCGTTTATCAGATCGCCGCGGTAGGGGTATCTCTGGCGCTCCCATGCTGAGTTTACATAATCAACCGCCCCTTCGGGAATTTCCACTTTCAAAACCGTGAGCACGTGATTTAAAGAATCATAGCTCCCGATAAATTCTTTGGCGCGCCGTGGCGAAATCCCAAGCTTGCCGCGATGCAACCCGTCGCCTTTGAAATAGATTATCCCATCTTCAATTTTAAGCCTGTCGCCGGGAATTTTTCCGAAATAGTCATCTTTCACAATATTCCCCGCTGCTTTTGTATTGTACGGAAGCACCATGGTGACTCCGGGAGATGGATTGTACATTCCAAGCAGCCAGATGGAGAGCAAGCCTTTATCCTTTGTCCAGTCTTCATCGGATTTGTTTTTCACATAATTTGTGGTCTCATATCCCACAAAACTGACCTTTTCGGGAAGCTGAAAACCCAGCCGGTCGGAAATTCTTTCCGCACCCATCAAATCCACTTTCCGGGTCAGCTCGAAGCGAAAATTATAGTTGTTGTAGTTTTCAACTTCCATCGTTTTCAGAAAAACAGCAACCGAATCGGTGGAAATGAAAATATCAAACGGGTCGGTATCAATACATGAAGGCACCTGCCAGTTTTCAAAATCGAAAGTGCTTCCCGGTTTAAAATAGAGTGCATACTGCCCGCCTTCAGGGCCAACCCAGAAGCGCTCTTCGCCTCCGACCGGATTGAACTGCGGCAGCACTTCACCGGAACTGATCAGGTCATAGTTTATCCATCCGTAGCTCCTTCCGCCAAAGCCATTGGCCGAACTGGTCATAACGCGCGCCTGATATTTCATGGAAATGATAAGCTTTGAATCGCCATTTTTCAGCTCTACATTGTTGGGGTAATCGCGAAGAAACTTCACATCGTATCCATAAGTTCCCTTTTGGTAATGATCCAGGGATTCCTCTTTCTTTTCCTCCGAGTCCTCGTAAATAATCTCTATGGAGCTGTGTTTCCTGTTTCTCCAGTTTTTACATCCGGCAAAAGCGAAAATCAAAGCCAGAATTAGTGCAATACGCGTCATAACTACCTGTTATTTAAAAATTAAAAGCTGCAAAAATAGTGGTATTATTTGAAACAATAAAGTCATATCTGCTTAATTAAGCAGATATGACTCAAAATTTTACATCTGTTTTTTATGTGTACAACGGACCGAAGTTCCGGCAGGCACGGTAATCTGCACCTTCCTTGTCTTCGCCGAATGCATTCCATGCACTTGGCCTGAAAATTTTCTCCTCATCCACATTGTGCATACATACCGGAATCCGCAGGATTGAAGCCAGTGTTATCAAATCCGCCCCGATGTGCCCATAGGAAATTGCGCCGTGGTTTGAGCCCCAGTTTGCCATCACGGAATAGACATCCCTGAAGGCGCCCTTGCCCGTAATCCGCGGAACAAACCATGTGGTGGGCCAGGTGGGGTCAGTGCGTTCATTCAGCACATGATGGATATCCATCGGGATATCGGCGGTGTATCCTTCGGCAATCTGCAATACGGGCCCCTGCCCTTTCACCAGATTGATGCGGGACATGGTCACCGGAAATTCACCTACTGTCTTAAACTGACTGGAGTAGCCGCCCCCTCTGAAATATCCCTTGCTTGCCGGGCAAAAACGGGTATTTTCCAGGCAGCGTTCCACATCTTCGTTGGTGATATCCCAGAACGGTTTCATCATGGAGTTCCCGTCAGCATCAAGCTGCTGCCCGGTAGCATCGAGCGTGGTTGCGCCGGAATTCAGCAAATGAATGATTCCGTCTTTTGCAATTCCCGTCAGCTCTTTCCCGGTAACGCGTTTGACTGATTCGGGGCTCCAGAAGGTGCGTACATCGGAAAAAATCTGGGCGGTACCGGTCAGAAGGTGGCCAAACAGCATCGGCACAGCATTGAGGCTGTCATTTTCGGTGGCAAAGACAAACGCCTGGCGGATGCCGTTCCAGTCAAAGGAAGTATTGAGCATCACTTCCGAAAAATCGCCGTTCGGGAAATAGTCTGTCCACTGGCGCTGTCCCTGAAAACCGCCGGCAATGGCATTTCTGCCAAACGATTCTTCACCAAAACCGGCTTCTTTCAGTTTTGGATTGCCAATCATCAGGTCGCGGAAAATCAGTGTCATTTTCACTGCGATTTCCCATTCCCAATCCTTGCGTTCCCTGTCCCCCCGCCATTTTTCAGAATTTCTGTCATCGCCTTCAATGCAGTTTTCGCGGGTCCATGCCAGCGCTTTTTCATACTCTTCCTTGTCGTAAATCTCCTGGTCAATGCGGCGTTTCACTTCGCTCATGTCCACAAATTCGGTGCGCATACCCAGGTAATCCTGAAAGAAATCCGGGTTCACCATAGAGCCGACAATTCCCATGGATGCGTAGCCCAATGAGAGGTATGACTTTCCTTTCATCTGCGCAACCGCCAGCGCCGACTTGACAAATCGCAGAATTTTCTCTTTCACATCCTCCGGAACGGAAGCATCGCCGGAATCCTGCACCTCACGGCCATAAATTCCAAATGCAGGCATCCCTTTCTGCGTGTAACCGGCAAGGGCGGCAGCCAGATAAACTGCCCCGGGGCGTTCGGTGCCGTTAAACCCCCAAACCGCTTTCGGAATCCACGGATTGGAGTCCATCACTTCGGTTCCGTAGCACCAGCAGGGAGTGATCGTCAATGAGACCCCCACCCCTTCGCGCTCAAACTGGTCGGCACACATTGCCGCTTCGGCAACTCCGCCGATTGTTGTGTCCGAAATCACACATTCAACTTCTTCCCCGCTGGGAAATCTGAGGTTTTCCTCAATCAGCTTCGCCGCAGCTCTTGCCATATTCATGGTCTGCTCTTCCAGCGATTCCCGGACACCTCTTTCCCGTCCGTCAATTACCGGGCGGATTCCAACCTTAGGCAATCTGCCTATTAATCTGTTAGCCATGTTTTTATATATTAAAATTAATAAAGATTTTCATCTGTTTTGAAAAATAGCTCCTCTTTGATTTCAGTTTTTTGAACCGTGTTGCAATTTAAAGATTTGTTTTCAACCTGAAAAATGAAAATAATCTTTTTTTCAATTCAGGATTTTCTGGTATAATATTTCATCTTTCCAGCCTGAGATTGTTCTCAGCCAGCTTTTTTTCGTACCGACTTTTATAAATCCCTGTTTTTCAAAAAACTTTATGCTTTCCGTATTGTCGGCGGCAATATTTGCATAAATCTGTTTCAGGCCGAGCGCCGTGACTGCGTATTCGGATAAGGCTTCAATGGCATCGGTGGCGTATCCGCGATTCCGGTCTTCAAAATCGTGAATCAAAATACCCACTCCCGCCCTTTGGTGATAAGGTTCAAAATCAAACAGATCGATGGCGCCCACTGCGCGCCTTTCCCAGTTCTCAATGATGAAGCGCTGCTGCTTGGTCTCATAAATATCCCTGACAGAATCCCTGATATATTCCGTCAGGACATATTTTGAATAGGGCGCGCGGGTGTTGCTCAGCTCCCAGATTTCCATGTTATTTTCCCACCGGTAGAGCAGACTGATATCTTCCGGCTCCAGCGGACGAAGGATTACTTTTCCATGGTGCATTAATTTACTCATTTGTCATTCGGTATTTTATTCCATTTTTTTACTCCTCTCAGCAGGATTTCCGCATCGGTCATCATGCTGTAATTCCGCGCATAAAGCGCATTCAGGCGATGGTGTTTCGGGGAACCGGCAAAGCCGCTGTCAAACATATCGGCAGGGGAGAAAACCCCGGGCTTGATTTCCGGCAGTTCCGGCTGTTTACCTGCCGAAGCGACATAGCCAACCCATGATTTTTTTGCCGCAAAGACCTGAAGTACCCTTTGAATCCATTCCTTTTTGTTTCTGAAAAACCAAATCATAACCGGGCTGAAAATCAAAAGAACAAGCGCAGTGAAAAAATCAAAAAGTCGCTTTTTTCTCCGGTTTTCCGGTTTGGAAATCGCGTTGATGTGAACAACATACAGATCTCCGGCAGTGTGAATGGAGTTGCTGCCGATGATGCTGATGCTTTCCGGCGGTGCAATTTTAAAGTCAATATCCAGCATGGAAAGTTCCAGCATGGCTTTGATGATTTCTGCCGAAGTGATATTTTCCGCACAAAAAATAATTTCATCAATCCGGTTGATGCGCACAATTTCATTCAACTGATCTATTGAACCCAAATAAAACTCTCCGCGATCGGTTTCGTCAATGGAAATAAAACCGGAAAACTCAGACCTGGCAGGTGTTTGAAGCAAGATTTCACGAACGCGCATCGCTTCGGCAGGATGTCCGGCAATGGCTATTTTTTTAGAGCGCTTGATGCCTGAGCCGAACACTTTCCATTTCAGGAAATGGAAAACAAGCCGGTAGCCCGGAAGCAGAAAGATTGCCCATGCCGTTCCCAATAAAATCAGAAAACGGGAAAAACGGTACTCTTCGCTGACCAGTGAATAAACCAGAAGAATGGCGATGGTTCCCCACAAAACGCCGCGTATGACGTGCCACAGGCGGAATGTCTTTTTGTAGCCGCCGGAGAAAAAAATTGCAGCCAGCCAGAAAAGAATGTAAACCGGAACCACCCAGTGCATAAACTGCGGCGGGTAATATCCGGGGCCGTAACGGATTTTTTCCCAAACGGAAGTGAGCAGTAAGAATCCTGTAAAAATCAGCGCCGCATCTAAAAAGGGCAAAAAGAACCGCTCAAGGACCCTGCGAAAAACGGACAGCAAAGCCCGAAACCAGATGGCAAAATGAAGCATCACCGAAAAAACATTTGCCTTTCCGCCCGAAAAATGCTTTTGGGTGAAAATGATCATCGCTTTGTAAAAGACCTTCACATAGTTCAGCGACCCTTTTTTTGTGCTCTCCCCTTTGTAGTGAATTATCGTGGTGTCCGGGAAGTAGTAATTTTTGTAGCCGCTCTGAATAATGCGCAACGAAAGGTCGATATCTTCGCCATACATGAAAAAAGTTTCATCGAGCAGCCCCGTTTTGTCAAGGGTCTCCTTCCGCAGCAGCATGAAAGCGCCTGAAAGGATTTCCACTTCGTGGATTTCGTTTTCGCTGAGATAAGTGAGATGGTATTTTCCGAATTTTCTGGATTTGGGGAAAAGCTTCGACAACCCCGACATTTTATAAAAAGCGACCCAGGGCGTGGGCAAACCGCGTTTGGATTCCGGCAGGAAATTTCCTTTTCCGTCAATCATTTTTACCCCTAAACCGCCCGCCTGCGGATGTTCATCCATAAACCGGATAACTTTGGAAAAGGTATCTTCCTCAACCACCGTATCCGGGTTCAGCAGCAAAATGTACTCTCCGCGCGCAATCCGGATCGCCTGATTGTTGGCTTTTGAAAAACCCACATTCTCCTTATTCTCCATGAGTTTTATCTCCGGAAATTTTTCGCGGACATGCCGTGCAGACCCATCGGCAGAGTTGTTGTCAACCACAATTGTCTCCACAGAAAAACCCTCGGATGCCTTCTGCACCGCATGAAGGCACTGCTCCAGAAAATGTTTTACATTGTAGTTGACAATTATTACCGATAGCTTCATCTGCCAGAAAACTATTTTTTGCCCAAATGTACGATTTCCGCCGGATAATGGAAAGCTGTCATCTGACCGTTTTAAAGCCGGGCTATTTTCCCAGTGAATTTTCGTACAATACCCGGTTCACGAGCGAACGCCCGAGGGTGATCTCGTCGGTATATTCCAGGTCGTCGCCCACCGCCACGCCCCGCGCCAGTGTAGTGATTCTCACCTCTTTGTCTTTCAGTTTCCGGAAAATATAAAAATTGGTGGTGTCGCCCTCCATGGTTGTAGGCAGTGCAAGAATGATTTCAATCACTTCGGAACCTGAAGCTCTCTCAATCAGCGAGTTAATCTCCAGCTCATTGGGCCCGATGCCGTCCATGGGAGAAATAATGCCGTTTAAAACATGGTACAGTCCGTTGTATTGGTGGGTGTTCTCCAGCAACATGACATCGCGGATGTTCTCCACCACACAAATCACCGAATGGTTCCGTGAAGGATTGGAGCAAATCGAACAGATTTCCGAATCGGAAATGTTGTGGCAAACGGTGCAATGCCTGATTTCACGGCGCAAGCGAATGATGCTTTCCCCGAATGCCGTTACTGCCTCCTCGTTTTGCCTGAGCAAATACAAAACCATGCGAAGCGCACTCTTCCGCCCGATACCGGGCAGTTTTGAAAATTCATTCACTGCGGTCTCCAGCAGTTTGGACGGGTATTTATCAATATTCATGTTTTTAGTCTATCAATTCCAAAAAAAATGAACCCCAAAACGGAGATAAATTGACAAAGGAACAAACTATTAGCAAAAATACAGCGGCTTATCTTGCTAAAAAGATTTAATTGTGGCCTGCTGTACTATATTAGCTATTGTTGTTCCAACAACCATTTTAGGAGTTCAGCATTTTTAGTCCTTTTGCAGATTTTATAAATTGAATAGTAAGTTTCAGAGGTGTAATATTTTTTGAACAAGTTCATTTTTTGTTTAGGATCAAGTCTGGAATATGCGACACCCCATATCATTGTAGTCTGCTGAAGAGTTTTTAGATTTTTATAAAATTCTTTTTCTAATTCTTTAAAGTTTGGGATAAACACCGGGTAATTTCTTGACATATCTGCCGGACAGTCAAAATACCTTCTAGTTAAATTCAACTCGGGCCTCTGGAATTTATAAGGTTCTTCGCGATAATCAAGAAAATTTTCATAGTATCTTTTTTTTGGCAAATAATCAGATAATTCCCGTTCTAAAACTTCAATGGCAGTCATCTCATCGTCATAATCCTGTATGGCTTTTTTATCAACATAAACTGAATATTCAAAATCATCTATTATTGTTTGTTGGTCGATTTCAAAATTTGGTTCCCGGTCAAGAATCCAGCTTAAAAGCTCTGCCCTGCGATTTCTGAAGGTATTGTTGTTGAAATTACCACTCGCCCATCTACTTATTGTTTCTGACTTGGCGGGGTATCTTAAAACCCGGTTTAAAATCATTTCAGAAGTGTTTATATTGGCACAAAACCACTCTTCTTCTGCCTGAGTCAGCTCAATATTTATCAAAAACCCATTGCAAATTCTTCGGACTTCATCGAGTTGTTTTTTTCTTATGTATTGACTTTCTTCAAACGATTTCCTGAATAACTCGAAAAGCAGTTTCCTTGTCTTTAGCGAAAGCTGAAAATCAGCCTTATTGATCTTATAGTAATAATCTCCTTTTACAACCTCCTGTGTTAAAGAAATATAGCGTTTTGTTTTTTGCAACAGCGACAACCGGTTTATCCTTTCAGAAGATTTCCACAGGTTATTTGTAAGGACTAAAAGATTTTCAAAAAGGATTGGATTAAACTGATAATAGGCAAGATAATCTCTTTCCTTTAAAAAATCTGAGTACGACAAAATCAAATTGTCCTCCGGGTAAAGATTTTCAATTTTGGCAATGGTCTTTTGTAATTCTTTTTTTCGCCGGATATTTTTCATGAAGGAAATGTGTTAGCAAAAGTGCTAGTTAATATTTATCTTTCAATTATTTTCCAATGCCCTCATTTGTCGTAAACTTTGCAATATAGCTTCTTACACAGGACCTTTACAAGGTTATTCTTTGCGCTTATGGGGTCATTTTTCAAATCCGTTTCAAACAACCACAAATATATCAATTTTCTACTCTGTGTCAGCATAAAACACAGCGCAGGGAAAACCCTCGCTGGCGCGGTTTTGCAAACCGTGCCTTGCTTTGCAAAAACAAAAAACACTGCACCGGAGCAAAAACTGTCTTTTTGTAGCTTTACGACAATGAACAAAAGACAAGAAACAGTAGATTTTTGCCCTACCGGGCAAGGCACAAATTGCAAATTTGTGCCAGCGGGGGCTCCTTGTGGTAAAAAATGAAACCACAAAGTGCACGATGCCTTACACAAGGTTCACGAAGTATGACTCTCTTTTTCAAATAACTCTTTGCCACAAAGACACCAAGGCACGAAGGTTCACGATAACGCTTTGTGTTGCTTTGTGTCTTAGCGACTTAGTGGCAATTTATGATTTTATGTTTTCAAATAACTTTTTCCTATCCGTCTTGATCCGTGCTTTTTGCATCTGTGTCATCCGTGTTCTATTGTTTTTTAATGGCACACAGATAACGCGGATACTCCGTAGCGCAGATTACACTGATTTTTAACTGATTAATTTTCAAATAACCCTTTGCCACAAAGACACCAAGGCGCGAAGGTTCACGATAATGCTTTGTGTTGCTTTGTGTCTTAGCGACTTAGTGGCAATCTATGATTTCATGTTTTCAAATAACTTTTTAGCCCTACGGGCTTTGAGCATTAGCGCGGGGTTGATAACTGAGGCGCACGAAGTTAGTCCTGCGATAATAGATGTAGCGAATAAAAAGCTCTGAAAGGGCGTGAACAAAAGACAAGAAATAGTAGATTTTGCCCTACCTAGCAAGGCACAAATTACAAATTTGCGCCAGCGGGTGTAGTTGCAATTGTAAAATCAACACCATTTTTTGCCTTAACCGATAACTGATTTTTAAGCTTGTCTAACTCCTCCTTTTAATCATAAATTATAGGCCCTGAAAACAATGCATGCGGTTTGGGGCTTTGTTTTTAGCGTTGGCTTATTTTGTTTATTCGTTTTTGAAGTTCTGTAATTCTGTTTATGAGTTCGTCAAAAGTCAGGTAGTTTCCGAAAAACATATAACCTGCCATTGTTTGGTAGTCCTGTTCCCACTTGTCAATAATTGTGTCGGGCGGAATAATGCGAATTTTGTCAGGCGTATGATTTGCGTAGTCAAGACCTCTGATTGCATTAAACTTTTCTCTGTGAGCAACGATGTTGTTGTAAAGCGTTATGTTTTTCAATGCTTCAATTCCGTGTTCGGTGTCCATTAGTTTTTCCAGGTCGTAAAGGTGTCTTGTCAGTCTGTTGGTGCGAATTTTTTCGGGTGCTTGCGAAAATTCTTCGTGCAACAAAAACACTTTTTCTAAAAATGTCCGTTGCGGTAAAACGGTCGCGATGCTGAACGGTTTGTTTGCAAAAGTCAAATCGGGAAATTGTGAACTTAAAATTGAGTTGATTTCCCGTTGTTCCGTTGGCTCTGTCAATGAACGTGAGCCGACTTCAATCAAAACTTTTTGCGGTAAATATCCTTCTGTATCAAATACAGAATTGTAATATATTTCTATGATTTGCGGGTCTTTGTCATGGTCTTTTACTTCTTGTGGAACGATTGAACACTCATTGATTGCGTTCCATTCTGTAAACACTTTTTTTAAATCTTCAACGAAAGTAGTTGAGATAAATTCGCAGGATTTTGTTCTTAGTTTTCTGATTTGTGTTTTACTGATGTCGCCCTCAAAACCTAAAAACTTTCGGTCAAGCGCCAAGTCAATGTCTTCCGAAAACCGCTCAATCAAATGCCACGCTTTGCTCAACGAAGTTCCGCCTTTGAAAATTAAGTTTTCGCTGTATGGCAAGGAAAAACAAGCGTTTAAAGCTAATGTAACCCACCAATCTTTTTCAATGGCCTCAACAGGAAAGCCCGTAAATTCGGTTGCTTGATTGAGAATGTCAATTCTTCGTTCTTTTGGTAATGTGAGCCAGGTTGTATTCATTTCAAAGATTGTTTCAGTATTTTATTTATCCAGGCTGGTGCAAGTTTTGCATCGTGCAAAATGTTTTCCTGCGTTTCTTTTTTCAATATAACTTTTAGTTGTTTCAAAATTTGTTCATCAACGTTTTTTTGTCCGATTTCTTTTAATGCCTGAATTGCCAAAGTGCTGATTTCGCCTGTTGTCGTTAAGTTTCTCGGACTTGTCCGTTTGAATGAGATTGTTCGTTTACCGATTTTTATGCTTCGTGTCGCTCCGTCTGTGAGATAAACAATTTTCATCGGCACTTGCGTAGAAAGTCCCAAACGATTAAGAGCATAAACGCCTGTCGGGATAATTCGGGCTTTGTCCCGCCTTGCAATGGCTTTGGCGATTTCTTCGGTAGAAGGGTAGAGCGTTCCTAACTCTTTATCGGTCTTTGGGTAGAGATAAATACCGTGAGCCAAACGAATGAGCAAATTTTTCTCGTTCGTCAGGCGGTAAAGCGCTTTCTTAATGCTGTCGGGACTGCCAAAATCCAAAAAATCATCTACGAAAAGAATGCTTCCTTTCGGTGTATCTTGCAGTGTTTCAGCAATTTTAGCTTCTATTCTCGGTCTTATATTGCTCATAATTTACTCACGGGACTTTATTTATTTTCAAAGGTATTCGTGATTAGCCAAAGCTAATTCGTCCCAAATTTAGTAAATATTTGGGACGAAAACAAGGCTTTTTTAGAAAACTTGAATATTTACTTCTTTTCGTATTTTCTAAACGCAGCAATAAATTGATATATCAGAAACCCAACAATGACTTTGTTGAAATAGGCTATTGCCAAAGACAAGCCATTGATTTCAGATTTGGTTACCAAAAAGTCTGTTTTATGTGTTATGTCAAGGAAAGAAAAGTAATAGCCAAACAAGTTCCAATCAATTCCGTTGCAGTTAAACATTCTACCCAAACTCCATAAATACAGAATGTAGAAGCAAATTGAAATAGTTTTTGTCTTTTCATGGCACACAGATAACTCTTTGTATTTCTTTGTGAGATTCTTTGTGCTCCTTGTGGTAAAAAATGAAACCACAAAGTGCACGATGCCTTACACAAGGTTCACGAAGTACGACTCTCTTTTTCAAATAACTCTTTTGCCACAAAGACACCAAGGCACGAAGGTTCACGATAACGCTTTGTGTTGCTTTGTGTCTTAGCGACTTAGTGCAATTTATGATTTCATGTTTTCAAATAACTTTTTCCTATCCGTCTTGATCCGTATACTGCTTGCACCTGTGTCATCCGTGTTCTATTTGTCTTTTCATGGCACACAGATAACTCTTTGTGTTTCTTTGTGAGATTCTTTGTGCTCCTTGTGGTAAAAAATGAAACCACAAAGTGCACGATGCCTTACACAAGGTTCACGAAGTATGACTCTCTTTTTCAAATAACT
>CAZVAD010000060.1:267-15606 GCA_964624645.1 uncultured Mariniphaga sp. | reverse complement strand
CAGGTGCAGTCGCGGATCAAACAGCTTGACAAGCTTGTGCGGATTGAGGTGGATGAAGAAGACCGGGCGGAGTTAAACCTGAAATTTCCGCCCGCACCGCGGTCGGGGAGGGTGGTTGTGGAAGCCGGAAACATCTCGAAGAGATATGGCGCTCATCTGGTGCTGGATGCGGTGGATTTGAAAGTTGAAAACGGCGATAAGGTTGCTTTTGTTGGCCGCAATGGCGAAGGGAAAACCACTCTGATTAAAATTTTGCTGGAACAGATTGCCCATGAGGGCAGCGTGAAAATCGGGCATAATGTGAAGACCGGTTATTTTGCCCAGAATCAGGCGCAGTTGCTTAATGGGGAACTGACTGTTTTTGAAACGATTGATGAAATTGCCGTGGGAGAGGTGCGTACCAGAATCCGTGATATTTTAGGGGCATTTCTTTTTTCGGGAGAGGATGCCGATAAAAAGGTGAAGGTTTTGAGCGGCGGCGAGAAATCGAGGCTGGCAATGATCCGGCTGATGCTGGAACCGGTCAATTTCCTTGTTCTGGATGAGCCGACAAATCACTTGGACATGCAGTCGAAGGAGATTCTGAAAGAAGCTTTGATTCAATTTTCAGGAACGGTGATCGTTGTGTCGCACGACCGTGAGTTTCTTGACGGAATGGTTGATTGCGTGTATGAATTCCGGAATAAAAAAATCAGACAGCATTTGGGAGGAATCCGGGAGTTTTTGCAGCGCAGAAAGCTGGAAAGTCTGAAAGAATTGGAGACACCTAAAGCAGCCGGAAATCCGGAGAAAAGTAATAAAAACACTGTTTCCGTAGGGAGAAATTTCACTTTTGAAGAGCGGAAAGAGATAAACCGGAATATTGCCCGATTTGAAAAATCGGTTGTTGAAACCGAGAAAACCATCGGGAGCCTGGAGACAGAAATCAGTGAGATGGATAAAACGCTTTCAGCGCCCGGCAGTGATTTGAATCCCGGTATTTTTATGAGGTATGAGGAGTGCAAGGCGCTGCTTTCCACAGCTATGGAAAAATGGGAAAAGGAGCACGAAGAACTGGAGAAATGGAAAACAAAATTGACGGAAAATGAATAGCGAAGATTATATTTTTGGAACACGGGCAGTGATTGAAGCGATAAAAGGGAATCGTTCAATTGAAAAAGTTCTCCTGAAACAAGGGCTTGAAAATCCCTTGTTTTCTGAATTATTCGGAATAATCAAGGAAAATAACATCCCTTTTCAGTTTGTGCCGGTGGAGAGAATCAACCGGGTTACGCGAAAAAATCATCAGGGGGTTTTGGCTTTTATTGCTGCGGTGGATTTTACAAATCTTGAAACTGTGGTTCCCGGAATTTTTGAGTCCGGCGCCGATCCTTTTATCCTGATTCTTGATCAGATTACCGATGTGCGCAACTTCGGAGCTATTGTTCGCACTGCCGAATGCGGGGGCGTACACGCTATTGTGATTCCGGAAAAGGGAACGGCAAGAATTGGTGCAGATGCTGTGAAAACTTCCGCGGGAGCGCTTCATACGGTTCCGGTATGCAAAGTGAAAAGTATAGCCGGCGCCGTGAAATACCTGAAAGAATCCGGCTTTAAAATTATCGCAGCAACCGAAAAAACCGACAGGATTTATACCGCATCAGCCATGAATGTTCCGGTTGCCCTGATTATGGGCGCTGAAGATGAAGGAATTTCTCCGGGCATTCTGAAGCTGGCAGATGAACAGGTGAAAATCCCCCTGTTTGGAAGTATTGAATCACTGAATGTTTCCGTAGCAGCCGGAATAATGATTTATGAAGTGGTGAGACAGAGAAACTTAACAGCAGGCAGATAAAAAATCAGTGCAATGAAATCTGCCGTTTAAAATCCATCTCAAGCGACATAAAAGTTTCTGTTCGTGCAATTCCATCAATCTGCAACAATTTGTCGTCAATCAGATGCTTTAAGTGTTTGTTTGTTTTCGTAACAATTTTAATGAAAATGGCATATTGCCCGGTAGTGTAGTGGCATTCCACAATTTCAGGAATTTCGCGCATTTTTTCAATAACCTGACGGTGAATTCCTGCTTTTTCGAGATAAATTCCAATATAAGCACAGGTGTTGTAACCCAATTTTTGCGGATTGATAATAAATTCACTGCCGGTAATGACACCTATGTTCAGCAGTCGCTGTACGCGTTGATGGATGGCAGCGCCGGAAACGCCGCATTCCCGGGCAACTTCCAGAAACGGAATCCGGGCGTTTTTGGTAATCAGCTTCAGTATTTTTTCATCCAACTGGTCAATGTCTGCTGCCTGCTCGGGGTAATCCAATTTATCCATAATTTTATCCCTGATTGAGTTATAAATTTTAACGCAAAAGTACGAAAAATTTACAATTTTACAGAAAGCACAGTGTTTTGAAATTATTTTAAAAAATCCGTTTTTCAGCTTTCATTGCCCGGTTTCTTTTGCTGAATAGAGTCGTACGCAACCGACAGGGCCGCAGAAATATCTGCGCCTGAGGGTTCCTGAAAAATGCGTAAATCAAACTCGGGAACAACAGCTAAAATATGATCGAAAATATCAGCCTGTATGGCTTCATAATTAGCCCACACGGTGTCTTTGGAAAAGATGTATATTTCAATGGGTAATCCTTTTTCCGTGGGCTGAAGATGTCGCACCATGAAGGATAACTCCTTGCTTATCATCGGGTGGCGGCGCAGATAGGCTTCAAGATATTTTCTGAAAATACCGATGTTGGTCTGCCTTCTTCTGCTGATTACATCTTCGTCAGAGATATTTTTTCGTTCGTTGTATGCATGGATTTCTTTCTCCTTTTCCTTTACATAGTCGCGGATCAGGTCAAATTTCTGAAACTTGCCTAACATTTCCCTATCGCAAAATTTAATGCTGCTCATGTCAATGTTTATTGAACGTTTGATCCTTCGTCCGCCCGATTCCTGCATGCCTTTCCAGTTGATGAACGATTCGCTGACCATTGCATAGGTCGGAATGGTTGAAATGGTTTTGTCCCAGTTTTGAATTTTCACCGTATTCAGCGTGATGTCAATCACGGCGCCATCGGCCCGCCGGCTGGGCATTTCCACCCAATCGCCGATTTTCACCATGTTGTTTCCCGAAAGCTGGATTGAAGCAACAAACCCTAAAATGGAATCCTTGAAAACTAAAAGAAGCACAGCGCCAATAGCGCCTAATCCGGCCAGTAAAACAGTCGGGTCGCGTTCAAACAGAATGGAAATGATTAAAATTCCGGCAAGAGAGAAAAAAAGAATTTTGAAGAGCTGGATGTAAACTTTCAATGGCCTGTTGTTCGCATAAGGTGTGGTGTTATACATGTCGAGCCCTGCATTCAGCAGGGAATTCAGTACAAGCACAAAAATGAATACAAAATATACTTTCGCGATTTTCACCAGAAAACCTGTAAGATGTAAATAGTAATCCTTTGAGAGGATTTCCACTGTGGCATCACTTAATTCACTGATGCTCTGGTTGATTTCCGGGAAAGAAAATCCTGCAGCATGATACAGAATCAAAGCCGGCACAATATGCGAAAGATTCGAGAAAAACTTTCGGTTAACCAAAAAATCATCCCACTTTGTTTTTGTTCGAAAGGCAATGCGCGTGGCTATTCTTACAAATATGTGTTTGGTTACGAAATGCCCTATCCATGCCAGAAGTATGAGAAGAACAAGCGTTGAAAGTGCAGCGCCCGGTTTGGCAATAACCTCCAGCTGACTTACAGAACGAATGGCTTCAAGAAGAAATTTATAAACGGATTTCATCTGTATAATTATTTGAATTACTTGTTTTTGTAATGATTAGATAAAAATAGGAGAATTATCATATATCACCAAATTCCGGTGATTATAAAATTTATTTGACGTGAACTGTCTCGTCTGCTGTGAATCAGTTGTTTATTGTAAAGGGCAGAGTAGAATTCAGAAGTTAAAAACTTGTAAGAGTTCTGTGATTTATAAAATTCATTTAATGTGTGCTGTTGCGGTTCAATTCTTATCCGCCTGTGTGCAAATTGAAGATTATCATCTACATTTGTAGCAAAACATCGGAATTCGCAAAAACAAGTTTGTTGCAATCCGCAGTTTGGTGCTATTGAGAAGATTCAAAATTGATAGGATATGGCGGAATATAAAAGATTTTGCAAGACACTGGAACTGAAAAATGATCCAGAGCTGATTGAGGAGTATATAAGAGTACATTCATTCCGGGAGTTCTGGCCAGAAATCACTCAGGGAATGCGGGATGTAGGAATAATTGACATGGAAATTTACCTGTTGGGTACGCGATTGTTTATGATTATGGACACTGTTCCCGGTTTTGACCATGACAAAGCCATGAGTGAATTGGCAGTAAAGCCACGCCAGGCAGAATGGGAAGCATTCGTTTCCCGGTTTCAGAAAGCTTCACCCGACGCCACTGCCGATGAAAAATGGCAACTGATGGAACGGATTTTTAAGTTGGGGTGAGCTGGGGAAAAAGGCTTGCCTTCCCGTCAATTCAACGTATAATTCAGTAGTTTTCCGCCGTCGCTTCCAACAATCAGGCTGAGGCTGTTTGCGTTTTCGCTTAACTTGCCAATGCTGAACGGACTGTTGCCCTGCAACGGAAATCCGGGATATGACTTTCCGTTGGGGCTATAGAGGTAAATCCGGTTTGATGCGGCATCCACAATTCCAATCTTTTTTTGGTTGTCGCCAAAGTCATAGATTGCTGGTTGATAGCGGATTGAGTTGCCCAGTTTTTTGCTGAATAGTTTTTTGCCGTTTTCATCGGTAACCGTCAACTCATTCCCGTCAACAAAAACGAAATTAGGAACTTCGTTGCCGTCCAGATCATCTGCCGTGAAAAAGTGGTTTGCGCCAAACCGTCCGGCTTTTTTCACTTCGGTTTTACCGTCGAAAAAGATATACCGGACATTTCCTCCGGAATCGGTTGCAATGATTTTGGGTTTCCCGTTGAGATTCAGTACGAGCGGATTGTTCGAGCATTCAAATTTTGCATCGGGCGTAACCCGGGTTTGCCCCTGCCTGTCTAATATGTAAATCTTTGATTTGTCGTTAAACACGATGTAATCCTTCCCGTCAACTTTGAAATGCTGAAGCGGGGCAATAACATGATGCTCCGTTTGCTCGAACTTCCAGCCACTGATTATTTTTGCATTATTGTCCAGTGCATAAATTTTATGGTCTTCGCCCGCAAAGAAAAAGCGGTAATTCCGGTTTTTGTCATAATCAAAAACGCTCACGCCGTTGGTTGAAGGGGATGGGAGCGTAACCGGGAAAGGAGCTACATGGTTGCCGTTCCGGTCAATCAGGTATAATTTCTCTTTGGTGTTGAAAAGAAATTGCAGCTTCCCGTTTTTGAAATTATCAATCTGATGAATTTGCCCGAGAATCGGTCCGGTCAGGTTTTGGCTCCATCTTATTTTTCCTGAATTGCTCACCAGATGCAGAATATTCTGATTGTCCTGAAAAATTATTTCGTTGTTTTTCCGGTCAAGGTGATTGGCTACAAACCGGGGTTTCATGCCAATGTTGGCGCCCACCACACTTTGCCAGTCCGTTCTTGCATCCTCCGTATCTTCAGACTGAAAGGAAACGGAAAGTGCGTTTTCCCAGGCACCTTTGTTGTGGCGTATTTGCCAGGAAATCAAATTGAATTTCCGCAGAACTTCCTCCCTTGCATCTATTTCTTTCAAAAATGCCGGTGAAAAGATGGTATTCCTCAGACTGAATGCCTTATTGACGTCCAAAAACACACTTACGTTTGCCCGGTTTGTGTTTGTCCGCCTGATTTGCTGATATCCGGCGCTTTTGGCAAGCGTGTTTCCCCGCGCCATATTGCCGGCATATTCTATCAGGCCTTGTTCGGAGTTTGAGAAAACCAATAAATTATCGTAAAAAGTTGCAAAACGTGCTTCACACATCCCGAACGGACTGCCGGCCCACAAACCCGGAAAAGAGGGGTAGGGGAAACGGTAAATTTTGATTTGTAGCCCGTCATCTGTGGTGTATTCGGAGCTTAACTGAGCAACCTCCGTTTTGGATTTTTCGGCATATTTTGTCAGTAATTTGTTCAGTTGTTCTTCTGCCGCTGCCCGCCCTTCAGTGTGAAGAATAAAATAGATTGTCTTATTCTCCGGGTTCACCGGAATTGTTGTTGCGGCAAGAATAATTTCATCTTTCACCATCTCTTGAAAAACCTTGCGGACATTAAAACCAAAGCCTTGTTCGAATCGCTTCATGCGCTCTTCCCGATGGTAATAATCGGGGGAATGGGTAAAAAAGGATTCCAGATTTTTGAAGAAAAGCGGTTTGTTTGAGAATGAATAGCTGAGAAAAAATGAAGTGTTCAGAGGTAAAAGTTGCTCCGTGTTGGAGCGTACCGGCTGCTGTCCGCTGAATGATGACAGAAAATGGTTCAGCGAATCATCGGCAGCAGAAAATCCGTGGAGTGTGAGCTGTTTGCTGTCCATGTTGAAATCAAACCCGCTCCATGCTGCAAGTTTTCTGAATTTTTCAGCCTGAACGACAGGTTGGTTCCGCCTGACTGCGCCAAATTCATCCTTTTTCTCAATGGCCGTCCGGCTCAGCACATTGTTGAAAAAACCACCCAACCCGTTGTGATTGACATACAGGGCGATTCCCTGCGAGCCGGCTGCATTGCTGACCTTTGAAAAATAGGGATTGTTGACAATCCCGGGAGTTCCCAGTTGTCTGATTACCTGTTCGATGAGGATTGAGCGGGGACTTGCCAGAAAAAAGTCGCCGGTGAATGTGAAACATAACGGTTCTTTCCTGTTTCCCTGACCGATTTCAGTTATGGAATATTTTCCATACGCTTTCCTGGCATAATTGAATTTTTCGGGAGGATACAGCGCCTGCAAAAGCCTGATGAGTGAATTTTCATTATTTTTTGATCCCTGCTCCATAATGATCAGAGGGATCAACTCATTCTTACCGATATAGCCAAACGCAAGCAGAAAAGGATTGCTTCGCAGGCTCTTCTGTATGCCTTCCGTGGCATCAATCAGTGAATCTGCCCGATGCAATATTTGAAACCATTGCGAGGCAATGCCGTGTTCATTCCATTCGCTGAGCATCGGGTTGTCTGTGGGGATACTTCGGATTGAATTTAGTTCAAAAAAGAACGGGGAAGTTACAGGAACGGCTTTATAGAGATTTTTACTGTCCGAAAAAATATTTTTTTCGCCTGAAAAGAAATAATATCCGCCGGCAGCGGCCAGCAAAAGAAAGATTACTGTAAATATCAGGTAACGCTTCATTTTCCCGAGTTTTTACCAAAACTACAAAATCAGTTCTTCCCGTGAAGAATATTATTCCACTAATAATTAAATACCTGATGTTAATAACTTTGGAATCAGAGTTGCTTGGCCACTTCAACTTCCTTGAATGCTTCGATGTGGTCGCCCACTTTCACGTCATTGAAGTTTTCAATATTCAATCCGCATTCATAGCCGTTTTTCACTTCTCTCACATCATCCTTGAAGCGTTTGAGCGAGCCTAAATCGCCGGTGTAGATCACAATACCATCGCGAATCACCCTGATTTTCGTGTTTCGTAAAATTCTTCCGTCCCGGACAATGCACCCTGCAACGGTTCCGACCTTGGTAACCTTGAAGGTTTCCAGCACTTCGGCAGTACCGATGATTTCTTCTTTGATGTCGGGCGAGAGCATGCCTTCCATGGCAGCCTTGATTTCATTTATGGCGTCATAAATGATAGAATAGAGGCGGATATCGATCTCTTCCTTTTCGGCCAGTTTTCGTGCGCTGAGAGAGGGCCTTACCTGGAAACCGATGACAATAGCTTCCGATGCGGCAGCCAGCAGAATATCCGATTCTGAGATTTGCCCTACTGCTTTATGTTTGATATTCACCTGAATTTCTTCGGTTGAAAGTTTGATCAGCGCATCGGAAAGTGCTTCAATGGAGCCATCCACGTCGCCTTTCACAATCAGATTCAGCTCCTGGAAATTTCCGATGGCAATCCGGCGCCCGATTTCATCAAGCGTAATATGTTTTTGTGTGCGAAGTCCCTGTTCGCGGGCTAATTGCTCGCGTTTGGTTACAATTGTACGTGCTTCGCGTTCGCTTTCCATCACATGGAATTTATCGCCTGCCTGCGGCGCTCCGTTAAGCCCTAAAATTATTGCGGGATCGGCAGGACCGGCAGTGTCAATCCGTTTGTTTCTTTCGTTGAACATGGCTTTTACGTGCCCGAAATGCTGCCCTGCAATTACAATATCCCCGGCATTGAGGGTTCCGTTTTCAACCAAAACGGTGGCGACATAACCGCGCCCCCTGTCGAGGCTTGATTCGATGATTGTACCGACCCCTCTTCTGTTGGGATTAGCCTTTAATTCCAGTATTTCTGCTTCAAGCAAAACTTTCTCCAGGAGTTCATTCACTCCTTGTCCGAATTTTGCTGAGATTTCCTGTGATTGGTACTTTCCGCCCCAGTCTTCCACTAAGAAATTTATGTTGGCGAGTTCTTCCTTCACCCGTTCGGCATTGGCGCTCGGCTTATCAATTTTATTGATGGCAAAAACGATGGGCACACCGGCGGCAGTAGCGTGATTGATTGCTTCAATCGTTTGAGGCATCACGTTGTCGTCGGCGGCAACAATAATGATTGCGATGTCGGTAACCTGAGCACCGCGTGCACGCATGGCAGTAAATGCTTCGTGTCCGGGGGTGTCGAGGAAAGTTATTTTCCGGTCTTTGCTAAGATTAACGTGGTAGGCTCCAATGTGCTGGGTGATTCCACCGGCTTCTCCTCCGATCACATTTGCTTTGCGGATATAGTCGAGCAAAGAGGTTTTTCCGTGGTCAACGTGTCCCATCACCGTTACAATCGGCGGGCGTGGTTTCAGGTCTTTTTCATCGTCCTCTTCCGTGTCGATTGCTTCCTGAAGGTCGGCGCTGACAAATTCAACTTCAAAACCAAATTCATCGGCAACAATGGAGAGCGTTTCTGCATCAAGTCTTTGGTTTATGGAAACAAAAAGACCTAATGACATGCAGGCTGAGATCACTTCATTCACGTCTTTGTCCATCATTGTGGCCAACTCGCTCACAGAAACAAATTCCGTTACTTTCAATATCTTTTTCTCGAGATTGTGCTTCTCGATATCTGCCTGCATTTTTTCGCTTATGGCAGCCCGCTTGTCGCGCCGGTATTTGGCGCCTCTTGATTTTGTTTTTGAGGTGAGTCTGGCTAAAGTATCTTTGATCTGTCTTTGTACTTCTTCTTCATTAACCTCTTTTTTCAGTTGGATTTTCTTTCTTCTTCCGGCAACCTTCTGAGATTTATCATCCGTTCCAGGTTTCCTGTCGGACTTTTCACCCACCTTAATCCGTCCGGTTTCCTTGATTCTTTTCCGGCGTCTTTTCCGGGCGCTGGCCTGTTGATTCTCTTTTGAGTCTCTCGGCTTTTTCTCAGGCAGTTCAATTTTGCCCAAGACAACAGGCCCCTCCAGCTTTTCTGCTTTGGCGCGTATGACCTCAGGTTCTTCAGGCACTATTTCATCTTTCTTCTTTTCCTCTGTTTCAGCGACTTTTAAGGTTGCTTCTTTTTTGCGTCTGCGCTCTTTTCGCTCAAGTTCACGCTCTTTCCTCGTCTTTTTTGCAGGACGTGTTTTTTGGTTGATAGAAGTCAGGTCAATTTTTCCAATGACTTTAAGTTCTTCTACTTTTGGGATTTCAGTTTCGATAATATCTTCTTCTTTTATCGTTTCTTCTGTGGTTTCAACCTTAGATTCCGCTTTAACTTCCTGAACTTCCTCAGGCTTAAGTTTCTCTTTCTTTTCTTCGGCTGGCTTTTCAGCAATATCTTTTTTCTCTTCTTTCTTTTTTGCAGGTTTCGGTTTTTCCGCTTTGGTCTCCTTCTTTGGTTTTTCGGCTTTCTTCGCAGGCTTTTTAAGACTTTCCAGATCAACCTTTCCAATGATTTTTATTCCTTCAACCTCTGCAACTTTTTCAACGGGTACTTCTTCTGTCACTTTCTTTGCAGGTTTTTCTTCGGATTTTTTCTTCGGTGTTATTTTTGATTTTTCTTCGATTTCTTCAAATTCCTCATACTCTTCGTAGTCGTCCTCATAATCATCGTCGTCCTCATAATCTTTGGACAGTTTATCGTCAATTGAAATAATTTCCTGTTTTGGCCTGTGGCTTTTTAAAATTATTTTTTCTGATTCCTTTTTAAGATGAAGGTCAACTTTGTATTCCTTTTCCAGCAGAGTCAATGCATCCATCGAGACTTTAGTGTTGGGGTTTGAATCATACTCATAGCCTTTCTTGTGCAGAAAATCCACAATGGTTTGGATTCCCACATTAAACTCTCTTGCAAGTTTACTGAGCCTTATTGTCTTGACTTCTGTCATATACTCTCTTTCTTTTCCTTTTTTTGTTAAAAAGTTAGTGCAAGTTTAGGTAAAAAGCTTTAATTGGTGTAAAAAAATCAATTTAATTTACCCTATTCAAATTCAGCCTTAAGTACTTTCAACACATCTTCAATGGTTTCTTCCTCAAGGTCTGTGCGCTTAATCAGCTCTTCCACGGGTATGTTCAGCACATTTTTGGCAGTGTCGCAGCCAATTCCCTTGAGGGTATCAAGAATCCAGCCTTCAATTTCGTCTGAAAATTCATCAAGATTCACATCATCATCGTCGTCAGCCACTTCGCGGTACACATCAATCTCATAGCCAGTGAGCTGGCTGGCCAGCCGGATGTTTAATCCGCCCTTGCCAATGGCCAGTGAAACCTCTTCGGGCTTCAGGTAAACTTCCACCTTTTTTTCTTCTTCGTTAATTTTGATGTTGTTGATTTTTGCGGGACTCAGCGCTCGCTTGATGTAAAGCTGCAGGTTTGTTGAATAGTTGATCACATCAATATTCTCGTTTCGCAGCTCGCGCACGATGCCGTGAATCCGTGAGCCTTTCATGCCCACACATGCCCCAACGGGGTCAATGCGCTCATCATAGGATTCAACGGCAACTTTGGCACGCTCTCCGGGAACGCGTACGATTTTTTTAATGGTAATCAGTCCGTCAAAAATCTCAGGGATTTCAAGTTCGAACAACCGCTCTAAAAACTCAGGCGCAGTGCGCGAAAGAATAATCAGCGGATTGTTATTCCGGAGTTCAACCTGATAGACAATGGCCCGGACCGTATCTCCTTTTCTGAAATAATCGGAAGGAATCTGTTCTCCTTTGGGGAGAATCAGTTCATTTCCTTCATCATCCAGAATCAGAATTTCCTTTTTCCAGACCTGATAAACCTCGCCGGTAACAATTTCACCGATTTTATCTTTGTATTTCCCAAAGATACTGTCTTTTTCCAGCTCCATGATTTTACTGGCCAGGTTCTGGCGCAGGTTCAAAATGGCGCGCCGACCAAAATCAATGAGTTTGACTTCATCGGTCACGTCTTCCCCAACTTCAAAATCGCTGTCAATTTTCCGGGCTTCGCTCAGCGAAATCTGTAAATTCGGATCCTCTATTGCATCGTCCTCAACAACCTCGCGATTTCTCCAGATTTCAAAGTCCCCTTTGTCTATGTTGATAATAACATCAAAATTTTCATCGGTGCCATACTGCTTGATAAGCACACTGCGAAAAACATCTTCCAGCACACTCATCATGGTCACGCGGTCGATGTTTTTCAGTTCCTTGAACTCGGAAAAAGTATCGATAAGACTAATATTATTCATTGCCAATCCTTTTATTTAAATGAAATAACAACTTTCGCACTTTTAATATCCTTAAAATCAATCTGGTGTTCTTTGACAACCATCTTTTTTTTCTTTTCTCCCTCAATTTTTTCTTTGGTGGAAACTTCAAGCAGAATAAAATCGGTTTCTGCATTTTTTAATATTCCGGTAAGCTTAATACCGTCTGTTGTTACGATTTCCACCTTTTTTCCAATATTTTTCAGGTACTGTTCTCTCACCAGGAAACTCTTGGTGAGCCCCGGTGAAGAGACCTGCAGCTCAAAATCTTCCTCGTCCCGGTTGATGTGGCTTTCAATATGCCTGCTTATTTCGGCACACTTTTCAATGGTAATCCCTTCAAAACTGTCCACAAATACCTGAATGACATTCGATGGACTGATTTGAATATCAACCAAAAAGGACTGATCGTCAAGTCTTTCCTTAACATACTGCTCTATTTTTGCTCTATCCGGCATATTTTCCTGTAACAAAATAGGGAACCTAATGGCGGCTCCCTATTCCTAGTTTTTATAAAAATCAGCACAAAAGTAGTCAAATATTTCATAAAAACCAAAGAAGAGTTCAAGGTTTTTTTCTGCTTTTCAATGAAATAAGAATTAAAACTGCATTTAGAACAAAAGCCAGGATAATAACCAGATTTCCGGCAACCGGTTTTCCAAAAAGAGCAATGAGTTTACCGGTCAGCGCAAGGAAGCCACCGGTCAGAACCGCCGGGGTGAGTTGCTCGCGGACGGTCTTTAGTTGAAGAAGGCCTGCCAGAATCGGAATGACAAAGGCTCCCGAAAAAAATGTGAGCGCCAGCAGCAGGGATTGCAGGATGGAATGAACAAACAGCGCAATCCCGATGCTCAGCGTGCCAAGTACAATAATCAGGATTCGTGTGAGACGAAATGCCTTTTGTTTTTCCATGTCCGGATAAAATAAACCGGTGAGAATGAGCGAGGAAGTAAGCAGGGTGGTGTCTGCAGATGACATGACTGCCGAAAGCAATGCGGCAATAAACAGTCCGTAAAACCATGCAGGCAGCAGGTGTTGGGCAAAAGAGATAATTTCAGCGCTTCCGGTTTCGCGGGAATAAATTCCTAAGAAAGTGAGGGCAAACGAAATGGGAATCAGAAACAGAGCCGCAACCAAAACACTGCGGGTGGCTGTTTTTTCATCTTTGGTACAAAACAGCCGCGAATAAATATCCGGACCTACAACGAATGTAACCGAATAGGTGAGTACCAGGATCAGCAGATCAAAACCGGAAAACGATGCATTGAAAAGTGAATGAGCCTGGAGCGGGGGCAGCTGAACCCCGGTTGGTGTGCGCAGAGCAAAAAAAGTTAATGATGCCAGTCCGGCTACAATAAACCCCAATTGGAACATATCCGTTTTCAGAATACTGACTTGCCCGCCGAATAGCGTATAAAAAATAAAAACAACACCTGCCAGCACAACTCCCGTCTGGTAACTGACAAATTCCAGCCCGGCAAGAATCTTTCCGGCAGCAATAATCTGCGCCCCGACAATTCCCAGCCAGGCAACCGGTATAACCAGCGAAGAGATAAATTGCGCCTGCCTGCCAAAAAAGTGGCCAAGCAAATCCGGGAGGGTGTATTTTCCGTACCGCCTGACATATTTTGCCAATGGCGCCAGCAGAAACAATCCGAAAGATGCACAAAACAGAAACCACAAGGCAGCCCAGCCAATGTCGCGCCCCAATTCGATGGTTCCTAAAATGGCTGCTCCGCCAAGGATGGTGGCCAGCAGGCTGCTGGAGACCGGTATCAAACCTGCTTTTTTGCCCGCAACGTAATAATCCGACGGGGTTTTGATTTTGAACCAGGAATAGATTCCGATGAAAAGCATCAGTAAAAAATATGCAGCGGCAAAAATAATCGGTTCATTCATACCCAAATCATTTCAAAAAATTGATGCAAAGATGGGGAAATATTGAGCAATACGACTTTACCGGATATAGGAGAATTGATTTTTCTCCGGAAGATAGCCGGAGAAACCGGAAAAAGTTTTTCGTTATTTGATGAAAAATAATTGCCAAAACAGGAGAAAGGATTAAATTTGCATTATTCGTGTCCGTACACGGAAACTGCATGAATAATAAAAAAACTTCTTAAAAATTAAAATAATGAACAAATTATTCTTTTTCCTGACAATCTTTATTATTGCCGGCTGTGCAAACCAGCAAAATGACGGCTGGACAAATCTGTTTAATGGCAAAGACCTGACCGGGTGGAAACAGCTTAACGGCGAAGCCATATATGAAGCCATTGACGGCGAGCTTGTTGGCACTACCGTTGTAAACACTCCCAATTCATTTTTGTGTACCGAAGAGGAGTTTTCTGATTTTGTGCTTGAGCTTGAAATGTTTCTGGTGGATGATTTCAATTCGGGAATGCAGTTTCGCAGCGAAAGTCGTCCGGATTATATGAATGGCCGCGTGCACGGCTATCAATGTGAGGTCGATCCTTCTGACCGTGCGTGGAGCGCCGGCATTTATGATGAAGCCCGGCGGGGCTGGCTCTATCCGGTGGATTTGAATCCCGCAGCAAAACCTGCATATAAACACGGAGCGTGGAATCACTACCGGATTGAGTGCATCGGTCCGTCAATCAAAACCTGGCTGAATGGCGTTCCAGTGGCGCATCTCATTGATGACATGACGCCCAGAGGATTTATTGCACTTCAGGTTCATTCCATCGGGAACAGGGAAGAAATGGCAAACCGCCAGATCAAATGGCGTAATATCCGAATCAAGACTGAAAATTTGGAACCTTCCCCTAATGAAGGGGTCTATGTGGTGAACATGCTACCCAACAACCTGAGTGAAGCCGAAAAGGAAGAGGGATACAAACTGCTTTTTGACGGGAAATCCACCGGAAATTTCAAAAGTGTGGACGGCGATGATTTTCCTGCTAAAGGATGGGCTGTTGAAAATGGCTCCCTGATTGTGCAGGCAAGTGGCGGAGACCCAGAAAAGAAGGGAGGCAGCATTATCACCCGGGAAGAATTCGGGCCGTTTGAACTGAAATTTGACTTCATGTTTACTGAAGGAGCAAACAGCGGCATCAAATACGGACTGGGCAATAACGGGCCTTCCGTTGGACTGGAATATCAGATACTTGACGACAAAAAGCACCCGGACGCCAAAAATGGAATTGACGGAAACCGGACATTGGCTTCATTGTATGATCTGATTCCCGCAAACAAGGAAGCACGTTTTATCAAAGGGCCGGATGAATGGAACAGGGGCCGGATTGTTCTTTTTCCCGACAATCGGGTAGAGCACTGGCTGAATGGACGAAAAGTGGTTGAATTTACCCGTGGAAGCGAAGAGTTTAACAGCTTGGTTGCCAAAAGTAAATTTGCTGACAAAGTGGGTTTTGGAATGTCAGCAAGAGGCCCGATTCACATTCAGGATCACGATGACGAAGTACATTTCAGAAGTATAAAAATTAAAGAACTAAAGTAATGAGCAGCAGAAGAAATTTTTTAAAAAATGTAACTGCCGGTGCAGCGGGAATTGCTGTGGGCGGTTCGGCGATGGGTATGACGGCAAAGAG
>CAZVAD010000060.1:0-257 GCA_964624645.1 uncultured Mariniphaga sp. | reverse complement strand
CACCATGAACATGTCGGCAAAAAGTTATGCCAACATTATCGGCGCCAACGACAGATTATATGTCGCTCTGGCAGGCCTCGGGCGCAGACTGAGCGCTTTTTATGAGCCGATAGCCAGAAAAGAAGCCAATGTGGAACTGGTATATCTGTGCGATGTCATGGAAAAACAACGCGACAGGGCGATGCAGAATTTCTCAAAACACATTGACTATAAACCAAAGCCCGAAAATGATATCCGGAAAGTGATTGATGATTCCA
>CAZVAD010000059.1:0-16178 GCA_964624645.1 uncultured Mariniphaga sp. | reverse complement strand
GTTTGGGTATTTTTGCACAACAGGTGAAAAAATTTCAATCTCAATTTCATAAAATCCCGCAAATGGGCTGGAATGATATTTACTACCTGAAGTCTCCCCTGTTTGCAGGTGTAAACGAACATTCCTTTGTTTATTTCGTTCACGGATATTATGTGGAACACGGCGAAGACACCATTGCAACAGCCAATTACATTTTGCCGTACAGCGCCGCCCTGCAAAAGGATAATTTTTTTGCAACACAGTTTCACCCCGAAAAATCGGGCGATACAGGACACAGGATACTCAAAAATTTCCTGGAAATCAAAAATTAAATAATCATGGGACTCACCAAACGTATCATACCCTGTTTGGACATTAAAGGCGGGAAAACCGTAAAAGGCGTCAATTTCACAAACATCAAAACCGTTGGTGACCCGGTAGAATTAGCGGCAACATACAGTGCAATGGGCGCCGATGAACTTGTTTTTCTTGACATCACGGCAACCAATGAAAAGCGGAAAACGCTCTCGGAATTGGTTACACGCATCGCGCGGCACATCAATATTCCGTTTACCGTTGGCGGGGGGATTGTCAGCGTCGAAGATGTTTCGCTTCTTTTGCAGTGTGGGGCTGATAAAATATCCGTCAATACGGCTGCCGTACGAAATCCGCAGTTGATAACCGGCCTGGCTCAGCAATTCGGCAGTCAGTGTATAGTCCTTGCCATTGACACGAATTTTGAAAACGGCGATTGGTACGTTTACCTGAACGGCGGACGCGAAAAAACCGACATCAAAGCCATGGATTGGGCAAAAAAAGGCGTTGCATTAGGCGCCGGCGAAATTTTGCTTACTTCCATGTTGCACGATGGAACAAAAGACGGTTATGCCACAGGCATTACCCGCGCCGTGTCTGAAGCGGTAAATGTTCCTGTTATAGCCAGCGGCGGCTCCGGAACGATGCAACATTTTGCAGACATCTTCCACTGCGGAAAAGCTGATGCCGCGCTTGCCGCAAGCATTTTTCACTACAACGAAATTGCCATTCCCGAACTGAAAAAATACCTGAAGGCAAACGGAATAGAAGTACGAATTTAAGTATTGTTTTTCACCTTGATAACCGCCTTATTATTCCGTCCATCCACAAAAATATAAAGCGGTTCAGGAAAACGTACATGACGCACATATTTTGTCTCACTTACCGTTTTGGCGGCGGCGAGAATATCCATATCAAGTCCGCCATCGCCCGCAAAAGGATTGATGGTCAGGTAGCCAACTTCTAAAGAGATAAGATTTTGAAAGAAATGTGTGCCCTGACTTGAGTCAACGCGAAAATTTTTAAGTCCGCATTCAACAATCACCGAAGCCTCGGATATCTGTCCCCATTTCACGGGTACGCCCAAAAACCTGTCGCTCGAACCCCAGCGCCCGGGGCCGATGAGTACATAACCACGTTTCTCTGATTTCATCACTTTATTTACGGCGTCCACCTCTTCCACCATTTGTTCGGTTTTCGTATTATCAAATGTATCGGGTTTGAGGTAAACGATATCGCTCACACCCTCTATAATACCCATTCCAACAGCGTTTTGCGCCCAAAGAAGCGCATCCGAGAGATCAACATTCGACCAGTCGAGCGAACTGCGGTTCTCGCTTTCCACAATGGGACGTATTTGCAGGAAGTTAAACACCTGTCGTGCTCCGCGAGGCACATCAAGGTTAACCGCAAATTCAATCTCAACATGGGTTCGCATTTCATTTCTACCCATTTCGAGCAGATCAGAAAGTATCGCCGCCAAAGGAAATAAGTCATATTTAAGCACACGCGCAAAAGTGATAACGACATGACCATCTTCATAGCAACTGTCTGTAATCATCTGATTAGCCATGTCATATACGGAAGCCACATGATGAATGTTGCGGAATTTCTTGATTTTGCTCACATCTAACTTCAACAGATTAACTGTTTCATTCAAAGAAGTCATGAACTTTTCAGGACGCAGGTCAAGCGCGTACATCTGGCGTTGCGTATCACGCAAAGTCAGTTCGATTGTTGAAAGTTGCAGTGTATGTTTGGGATAGTGCGGCGAAAAACGCAACACGCGCCCTCCGCTCACCACAATGGTACCCAATCCTACGGCAATCTCGGCAACTCCATCTTCAGGACGCTCATTGCCCAGAGGATAGAAATTTAGTGAACGCGCCACGCCCGAAATTGTCGGAAAGAATAGTCCCTGTTCTTCCGTTCCGCATACTTCCTGTATCACGACCGCCATTTTTTCTTCAGAAAGATTATTGCCACTGGCAGTGATGTACTGACGCGCCGATGCGTAAAACACCGAGGCATAGACGCTTTTAATGGCTTTTCCCAACATGCGCAATGTCCGGTCTTCGTTTTTGGCCTGCGGTATCATGTAGGTTGAATAAATTCCCGCAAAAGGCTGGTAATGTGAATCTTCGAGTTTTGAACTTGAACGAATGGCAAGCGGTCCGGAGGCATAGCGTATAAACACGCGCAGTTTCTGCAACAAGCTTTCAGGCAGGTGTGAAGATACAAATTCCGAAAGAATTTCTTCATCCGAAATCTCTACATTCATAATATAACGCAAATCGTTCGCTTCCATAAATTCTTCAAAACAGTCTGCGGTTATAATCAGCGTGCGCGGCAACATTATTCTCACGCCCTCATACTTGTCGTAAAAATTATGCTTCATAAGCATATTGTTCATAAAAGCCAGTCCACGCCCCTTTCCGCCCAGTGATCCGTTGCCGATGCGGGCTACCCAAACGCTGTCGCTGTAATTCTGTTCTGAAAACGGAGCCACAACGCCCTGCGCAAGTAACATGCGATAGTCGTTGATGTTTTCAACCAAAAAGTGACGAAAGTGCTGCATGTCAGGAAATTTATTGGCAGGAGTAGCCTCAAAAAGGCGTGCAAGCGAAAAAATACCACGCGCATACAGCCACTTGGAAATATGGTCAAATCCTGCATGATGCTGCAATACCTCGTCGGGAATGTGCTCGATCAGTTGCTGCATCTCTTTCAGATTGTGCGCCTGTCCCATTTTTGCTCCGGTTGCCGGATTGCGGAAAACGAAATCGCCAAACAGAAATTCGGTGCTAATGTAATCGCCAAGTTCCTGCAATAAGGTTTCCGAATATTTTTCGAGAAATCCCACGCCAAGTTCCTGTGCTATGGCACGTACCGAAGCCTGCGAAGATTGCATCAGAAAGGGCATCAGCGGGGTTTCCTTTTTTATAAGGCGACAAAGGTCAATGCCGGCATCTAATTTTTCATCATCCGGATCGTCGTGAGGATTGATGACGAAACCTACATCGGAGATGACACCCAGCAGATTGGCTTTGTATTTTCCATAGTCCGCCACGGCATCGGTGTAGTTGGTTGCCAGCAGTATCTTGGGGCGCGAGCGCTTGCGCACCACCTGTTGTTGTTCTCCCATCGCCTCGCGGACAAATTCGTTGCTTTGCTCCATCACAAGACGATAAACGGCAGGGAGGTACGATGAATAATATCGTATCGAGTCCTCCACCAGCAAGATACACTGTACGTCCATGTTCAGAATATCATTGTCGGCGTTCATCCTGTCTTCAATCAGTTTTATAATTGCCATTATGAGGTCGGTATTCCCGTGCCAGCAGAAGATATGGTCAATTCCTGAACGGTCAACGCCCTGGATGTGTCGTACGATGTTGCGCGTGAAGTGTGTCAACAGTACCACAGGCAAATCCGGACGCTCTCTTTTAACTTCCCGCGCGAAAGTAAATACATCAGGCGTACCTACATTGTACATACTGATTACGAGGTCAATATTTTTTTGTTCAGCGAGTACTTCCAAGGCTTCGGGAGTAGTACTTACACGTACAAATATTGGCATATGCGTCAGGTTCAGATCGTAGTACTCCTGATTTATAGATGCCTCCAGGCGTCCGTCCTCTTCGAGAATATAGGCATCATATGAACTGCATATCAGCAAGATGCGGCTTATCCGCCGCTGCATCAATTTGTGATAATCAATACTCTCCAACGAGTTACGGATAAATTCTTTCATTTTAAACTACTCCCTGCGCAAGCATTGCCCTGGCAACTTTGATAAAGCCTGCAATGTTAGCGCCCTTTACATAGTTGACATAACCGTCCGGCTCGGTTCCGTACTGCACGCATGCGGTATGGATGTCGGTCATAATGGAATGAAGTTTTTTGTCCACCTCTTCGGGCGACCAACTGATGCGCATTGAGTTTTGGCTCATTTCCAGTCCCGATACGGATACTCCGCCGGCATTGGCGGCTTTGCCCGGTGCATAGAGCAACCTGTTTTTCAGGAACACGGCAACCGCTTCGGGCGTAGAGGGCATATTGGCTCCTTCGGCAATGCAGATACAGCCGTTCTGCACCAATACTTCGGCATCTTCACCGTCCAATTCATTTTGTGTTGCGCAGGGAAGGGCTATGTCGCATTTCACACTCCAGGGTCTTTGTCCGTCGAAATATTCTGCTTCGGGATAACGTTCAACATATTCGCTGATACGTCCGCGATAGATGTTTTTGAGCTCGAAAATGTACTGCAATTTTTCCTCGGTTATTCCCTGTGAATCATAAACATAACCATTTGAATCAGAAAATGTAACAGGCGTTCCACCTAATTGCAATACTTTTTCTGCCGCGTATTGAGCCACATTGCCCGACCCTGAAATTGTTACGATTTTGCCTTTGAAACTGTCGTTGCGCGTGGCGAGCATTGCCTGAGCAAAATAACATACTCCATAGCCGGTTGCTTCGGGGCGCAATGGACTTCCACCCCATTCAAGACCTTTGCCGGTAAATGTTCCGGTAAATTCATTGCGCAAACGCTTGTATTGTCCGTACATAAACCCTATTTCACGTCCGCCTACGCCAATGTCACCGGCAGGAACGTCTGTATTCGCACCAATGTGGCGGTGCAACTCGTTCATAAAACTCTGGCAGAATTTCATCACTTCTTCGTCTGAACGATTTTTCGGATTGAAATCCGAACCTCCTTTTCCACCGCCCATTGGCAGCGTGGTAAGGCTATTCTTAAAAGTCTGTTCGAAAGCAAGAAATTTAAGAATACTCAAGTTTACGCTGGAATGGAAACGTATTCCGCCTTTGTAAGGACCGATGGCGCTATTCATTTGTATTCTGTAACCACGGTTGATTTCCACTTCGCCGCGGTCGTTCAGCCACGGCACGCGAAACATTACCACGCGCTCAGGTTCAGCAATTCTTTCCAGAACCTTCATTTTGCGCAACTGCGGGTTTTCGACAATGTAGGGAGCAAGACTCTCCACCACTTCATGCACCGCCTGATGAAACTCTTTTTCACCCGGATTACGGGCTATCAACGATGCCATGAAATCTTCAATGTACTTGTTTACTTCTATTTTCATTTTATATGATATTATTTCGGAGAATAAAAATATAAAAAACTGTTTTTTTTCGGATAAGTACATTTTAACTATTTTTCATTTTTTAAACAAAAAATAAAAAATTTGTACTTAATGACATATATTTTAATTAGTTTTATATTATTTGAGATTAATCTTTGGCAATACTTGATTTTACATTTAAACGGGCAGCCTGTCGTCAACAGTAATGCGATACCAAACAGAAATAGTGTCGTCCGTTATCTGGTTACCCTTTTCAAACAGAAAAGAACTCTGAATGTGCTTCCACAAGTTCGTTTTTCAACATCATAAAATCACCTCAACTACTTATAAAACAAATACATGCACACTCCGACCAAATTTATAGCAACAGACTGCCAGTTTCGGGCAAACTGTGCCCTTTGAAAGAAAATCAAACAGGGATAGGGGAAAGAGATAAACCTATGTCCATTTTTGACATTTAAATGACTTTCAGTCACGACAGAATAAAAACAACAAACCCCACAAATTTAGTGAATTTGTGGGGTTTGTCTTACTTTTGTTGCCCCTTGTCTTAGGTCTCCAGCGGAGAGGGAGGGATTCGAACCCCCGGAACCTCGCGGTTCAACGGTTTTCAAGACCGCCGCAATCGACCACTCTGCCACCTCTCCCAAATTATTATGGATTGGTTTTCAAATTTGCCGCTCCCGATAGTTATCGGGACGACACTCTGCCACCTCTCCAGTTTTGTCTGTGGATTGATTTTGAAGTTTGCCGCTCCCGGTTGCTATCGGGACGACTACTCCGCCATCTCTCCAGAGGCCGCAAAAGTAGGTTTTTTTTTAATGTAGAAAAACCTTCCGGTTAAAAAAGTGTTGAAATATTAAAAATAATAGCATTTAAGGTTGTTTTTCTGAAACTATTTTCAGAATTTAGCTGAAACTTTCTGAAAAGTTCTCTGAAACTATTGATTTTATTGACTTCTTGGAACTTAACATTCCCGGAATTCAGATTTTAGTAAAAAATAAACATAATATAATTCACTTATTTTCAATTACTTATTTTTTATTTTTTTTTAATTTAATAGCTTATGAATAAAGCACAATTAGTTGATGCAATGGCCGCAGGTACCGGCCTGACAAAAGTAGATGCCAAAAAAGCTTTAGACGCTTTCATCAGCGCAACTACAGATGCCTTGAAAAGTGGCGACAGAGTAGCCCTTATTGGATTTGGCACTTTTTCAGTAAGTGAACGCAGTGCCCGTACAGGCAGAAACCCACAAACAGGAAAAGAAATTGAAATTCCTGCAAAAAAAGTGGTTAAATTCAAAGCAGGAGCTGATCTTGCTGATGCAGTTTCTTAACGGAAAAGTTAGAACATTTAAAAAAGGGAGGTTTTGCGCCTCCCTTTTTTATTTTTGACTCTAAAAAGCAAAATGATGTATAAACAACTGATTAAATACCTGTCAGGTTTTGCAACCCCACAAAGGGTGGAACTGTTTGATAAAATTCTGGAGCAAAGAACCGGATACATCACTGTGGTTCTGGAAGATATTTATCAGCCCCAGAATGCGAGCGCGGTGCTCCGCACCTGCGATTGCTTCGGCATCCAGTACGTTCACATCATTGAAAACCAGCATGAATTCATTGTTGACAAAGAAGTTGCGTTGGGTGCATCAAAATGGCTAAGTATTCAAAACTACAACGAGAGAAGGGAGAACAGCCTACGGGCCATCAAAGCGCTCAAAAAGTCGGGTTACCGCATTGTGGCTACTTCGCCCCACATCAACGACCAGCTTTTATCCGACTTTGATCTTTCAAAGGGTAAAACAGCCATCGTATTTGGTTCGGAAATGTCGGGAATTTCTGAAATCATTAAAAATGAAGCCGATGAATTTATAAAAATTCCGATGGTGGGATTCACTGAGAGTTTTAACCTTTCCGTTTCTGCAGCAATTGTGTTGTACCAACTCACTGAAAAAATGAGAAAAGAGGCAAGTATTAACTGGCAACTGGATGAAAATGAAAAGGAAGCAATAAAGCTGCTATGGCTCCGAAACAGTATCAAAAGCAGCAAATTGTTAGAGTTGCAATTTGCTGAAAACCTGAAGAAGAAAAATATCCGGCAAAGAAAATATTAGTTATCAAGCATTTTTTTAAGCCCGGTCAAAGAAATCATCTTCACCCCCTTTTTCTCCCAATATTCAAACGGCAGGGGAATATTTGGCAGTTCCTTAATGGCATCCTTAACCACGTAAACCTCTTTGCCTCTTTTCACCAGTCCGCGTACAGCTGCATCAACACAAACATTTGTGGTTACGCCATAAACAACAACCGTTGCAGGATTTAAATATTTTAAAATAGTATCTGTCAACGAATTTCCGGCAAAAACATCAAAAGCATCCTTGCGGATAAGAAAATTCCGGTGTTCATCACTTTCAAAAAGCTCAGGAGTGAGCAAATATTCCTTGTCCCAGTCGAAAATCATCGGCTCCTCGGGGTCTGTTTCCCGGATATAATCCGCTCCCCGGGTATCTGCCATGCAATGCTCCGGAAAAGTATTTACAAAATCGGGCGATGCGTCAAGTTCGGGCGAATTGGCATAATGATGGTCGGCGGTATTCACTACCCTGATATTTTTTTTCTTTGCCAGCTGGGTCAATTCCTTCCATTTTGGCCGCAGCTTTTCGGCGCCCTGAACATATAGTTTCCCGCGAGGATATACAAAATCTATTTGAGTGTCAACGTTCCAAAACAATAAATCAGATAATTCCATTTTAATGTTCTTTAAATTTCATCTAAAACTATTTAATAAATCCAATAACTGATTGCTTCAATCTGTTAAAAAACCATAACCCGGATTCAGGCTGCAATCATTTAAAATCGCTAAGCGCTGCTGTTCACCTGTTACAAACCTTTTGTAAGAAATGAAACAAAATCATTGCTATCAAAAGTTACACCCAGTTTATGTTCAGTTCCGTCCGTTTCAATGACCACATGGTAGGGAATGCTGTTGGTTGCATATTTTTCAATCTGAAAATCAAGATTTTTCTTTCCCATCGTATCTTTCAATTTTCCATCAAGGGATGAAGTAAGCTGCTCCTGTTCAGGAAGTTTTGTCCGGTCATCCGTATATAGTGCTATGATAATGTAGTTTTCCGACAGCATTTTAAGCACCTGAGAATCTGCCCAGACCGTATTTTCCATCTTTTTGCAGTTTGCGCAGGCGTGTCCTTTGAAAACCAAAAATACCGGTTTCCCTTGTTCTTTTGCACAGGCCATTCCCTGCTCATAGTCAAAATAGCCGTTCAGACCGTGTGGCAGATGAAGTTTATCAGAATATTTTGCCGGCCTGCACAAGTTATCCGTTGCAGTTTGCCCGGGGACGGAACTTCCCTGAAAATGATATTGCGCTGCACTCTGAGGCGGCAACAGTGCACTGATTGAACTCAGTGGCGCACCAAGCAGGCCGGTGAAAAGATACACCACAAACGCAAAAGTGGCAATAGAAAGAAACAACCTGCCCACCCCGATGTGCGGCACATCACTGTCATGCGAAAACTTAATTTTCCCAAGGAAATACATTCCCAGCAGGAAGAAAAGCACAATCCAAATTGCCAGATAGATTTCCCTGCTGATGAAATTCAATCCGTAAACCTGATCGATATTGCTCAGGAATTTTAACCCGAAAGCGAGCAGAATAAAAGCAAAAACCACCTTTACAGAGTTGAGCCATCCGCCAGACTTAGGCAATTTGCTCAATGCCGAAGGGAAGATGGCAAGAAGCGTGAACGGCAGGGCAAATGCCAATCCGAAAAAGAACATTCCAATGAGCGGCCGTGCCCCACCCCCTTGAACTGCTTCAATAATCAGCGCTCCGATAAACGGACCGGTACAGGAAAAAGAGACAATCACCGTAGTGAGTGCCATGAAAAATGCACCAATCAATCCTCCTTTTTCAGCTTTGGAGTCGGTTTTATTCACCAGACTATTGGGCAGCATAATTTCAAAAGCGCCAAAAAAGGATACGGCAAAAATAAGAAACAACAGAAAAAACAGAAGATTGGGAATCCAGTGTGTACTCAGGATATTCCCTACATTAGGGCCAAATAACCCAAAGGTGAACAGCGCCCCCAGTAACGAAAAAATCAGTACAATGGAGAAGCCAAAGAAAAACCCGCTGCGGATTGCCTTTGTTCTGTTTTCACTGCCCCGCATGAAAAAAGATACCGTCATGGGAATCATCGGAAAAACACATGGGGTCAGGATTGCGGCAAAACCTGCAAGCGCAGAAATCAGTATGAAAAGCCAGAGCGTTTGTCCTGCCGAAGATGACTCCGGGTGGTCATCCAATGCCGCAACAGCCACTTTTGCAGCAGCAGCATCCTGATTAAACCGGAAAGAGAAATCAGCTTCATTGGGCGGCAGGCACATTTCATCATCACAGCCCATAAACAACACATATCCGTTAATCTCAACCGGATTCTCAGAATTCAGCCTGATCTTTTGGATGAGTGTCGCCTTGTCGCTGAAAAATCTCAGATTGAGCATAAAAATGTTGTCATACTTTTCAACGGGTTGCGGCTCCCGCTCCAATTCCCCAATGATCTCAAACTGCGTGGAATCTGCAAAAACTATCTGTGTGGCAATCGGGCCGCCTTCCGGCAGATAAGTATCATACAAATGCCAGCCTTCATCAATGACGGCTTCAAATACAAGTTCAACATCCCGTCCGTCCTGCCTGGAATCAAATGTCCACTTGATTGGCTCGATGATTTGTGCAAAACCCGGAAAAGTCAGCAAAAAAGAAAAAAATATTAATGTCAGTTTCTTCATGATTTTTATTGAAAAACATTTAAAAATGTACTTTAAATGATAACAAATTATATTTTCTAATGTTTCACTACTGTCTTCAGGTACCAGTAGGTCAATGAAAAAGCCGGCTGTTTTCCAACCGGCTTCCCCCTTACAAAATTATTTCCTCCATGTTTTCATCGAAGAAATGGTATTCCAGAAAAGTGAAAGAGTTGTTTGACTCAATTTTCACCCATTTAAAAAATTTCAGAAACCAGCGCATTCTGTAGCTTCTTATCCCTTTTGTAAGATACGCTGCGATGAAAGGATGCACTGCAATGGAGAGTTTTTTCTTGTTCAGATCCTTCAGAACATATCCGATTTTGCTGTTCAGTTCATCGGCAAATAAAATTGCAGGCATAATTTTTCCGGTTCCATGGCAGGTGGGACATTTTTCGGCGGTTTCAATAATTTCTTCGGGTCTGACCCTTTGCCTGGTAATCTGCATCAGGCAAAATTTGCTCAGGGGGAGAATATTGTGTTTGGTACGGTCTCCCGCCATAACCTCCTTCATGTGTTGATACACTTTCTGGCGGTTGGCATGCTTATGCATATCTATGAAATCGATGACAATTATGCCACCCATATCTCTAAGCCTCAATTGGCGGGCAATTTCATCGCAAGCTGCAAGGTTTACTTCCAATGCGCTGGCTTCCTGTCCGCCGGCTGTTTTCACTCTGTTTCCGCTGTTAACGTCAATTACATGAAATGCCTCAGTGTGTTCAACGATTAAATAGGCGCCATTTTTAAAAGAGACTGTTTTCCCGAACGATGCTTTGATCTGTTTCTCAATTCCATAATGTTCGAAAATTGGGCGTCGCCCTTTGTAGAATTTTACAATCTTCTTTTTATCAGGCTGAATACTGGTAATATAGCCAGTAATTTCGTTGCATACCGATTGGTCATTAACAATAATACTGTTGAAATTGGGGTTGTAGATGTCCCGGAGCATCGCCGTTGCACGGTCAATTTCACCAATCACCAGCGATGGTGCCTGGGCGCGCTTGAGCTTTTGAAAAGATGTTTCCCATTTATCTACCAAACTCTGAAGCTCCTGATTAAGATCGGCAACCTTTTTACCCTGTGCCGCAGTACGCACTATAACACCATACTTTTTGGGTCTAATACTTTGAACGAGTTTCTTCAATCTGCTTTTCTCTTCATTCGACTTAATTTTCTGCGATACGGATACTTTATCGCTGAAAGGCATCAAAACCAAATATCTTCCTGCAATTGAAATTTCTGAAGTCAGGCGGGGACCTTTTGTTGAAATAGGTTCCTTGGCAACCTGCACAAGAATTTTTTGCCCAACCTTCAAAAGCTCAGTAACCCTGCCATCTTTATTAATATCGGGCTCTGAATCAATTTTTGAAAGGGAAGTAAACTTGGTTTTTCGCGAAGAAACAATTCGCAAAAACTTGTTCAAAGTAGAAAACTGAGGCCCCATGTCGAGGTAGTGCAAAAAAGCATCTTTGCTGAAACCTACATCGACAAATGCCGCATTCAGACTGGGCATTATTTTTTTAACCTTTCCAAGATAAATATCGCCTACGGCAAACTTAGCGCCGCTCTTTTCACGGGTTAATTCAACAAGTCTTTTGTTTTCCTGTAATGCAATAACGATTTCGGAAGGAGTGACATCAATAATTAAATCACTACTCACAACCTATAAATTACTCTGTTATATAAAATTAAAAACACTGTATATTATAACAGATTAAACCTAAGACATTTCATGTCTTAGGTTTAATCTGAATCTTTTAAAACCAACAAAAACTATTTCTTCTTTTTATGCCGGTTTTTGCGCAGCCTTTTCTTGCGCTTATGTGTGGCCATTTTATGTCTTTTTCTTTTTTTTCCGCTTGGCATAATGTATTACTTTACATTTTTCTTAACTTCGGAAACAAAACTTTTCGCCGGTTTAAAGGACGGTATGTTGTGTGCCGGAATGATAATGGTTGTATTTTTGGATATATTCCTCGCAGTTTTTTCAGCTCTTTGTTTTATTACAAAACTGCCAAATCCTCTCAAATAAACATTCTCGCCATTCTGTAGAGAGTTTTTTACAGTTTCCATAAAGGCTTCAACAGTTTTCTGCACTGCTACTTTTTCAATTCCTGTGTTTTTGGAAATTTCATTTACAATATCTGCTTTTGTCATGTCTTAAAATATTTAAATATCAATAAATTAATCGACTTATTACGGAGTGCAAAAATATAAATATTTTGAGAACCCGAAAGCTTTTTGAAATAAATTAATTTTGTTTACACAAACTATTTAAAGGTTTCACAAAATCATGAAGGGTTTTATACCTGCAATATACAAATGGTTCGATGAGAACAAGCGCAATTTACCATGGCGCCGCACAACGGATCCTTATAAAATCTGGATATCCGAAATAATGCTCCAGCAAACCCGCGTAGATCAGGGCATTCCCTATTACAACCGATTCATCGGGCGCTTTCCCGAATTGTCCGATCTCGCAAAAGCAGAAGAGGATGAGGTATTAAAGCTTTGGCAGGGGTTGGGATATTATTCCCGCGCACGAAATCTGCATAAAACCGCCAGGGAAATCTACTATAACCACCGTGGGATTTTCCCGGATAGTTACCATCAAATCTGCTCATTGAAGGGAATTGGTCCATATACTGCTGCAGCTATTGCCTCCATTGCATTTCATCTTCCCTACCCTGCTCTGGACGGAAACGTTTACAGGCTACTCGCCCGCTATTTCGGCATTTTTGAAAGTACTGAAAATGCAAAAGGGAAACGAATTTTTTCAGAAATTGCCGCTAAGCTCTTGTCTGATAAAAATCCCGGTTTTCACAATCAGGCGCTGATGGAGTTCGGGGCACTCCAATGCAGGCCAAAATCACCCAATTGCGCTTCCTGTCCACTTTCCGGAACATGTTATGCTTTCACAAACGGACAAACAGAGAACCTTCCGGTAAGGAAACAGAAAGGAAAAAATATTTTCCGTTACTTCTGTTTTTACCTTATAGAATCCGGGGAAATGATCTGCCTGGAAAAACGCACCGGCAACGACATCTGGAAGAATCTTTATCAGTTTCCTCTGCTGGAAACAAAAAATGAACTGAGCGAAAAAGAAATTCTAAGCACAAAACCATCATTTCTGAAAGGATATAAATTGAATGTTAAATCTGTGTCGGACAGAGAAAAACATGTTCTGAGCCACCAGACCATTTTTGCCCGGTTAATTCATGTTGAAACCGGGGACAATTTTAATCCTGAATCCCCCTTGTTCAAAGTTCCAAAAAAAATGCTGGGTACATATGCAATTCCTCGATTAATGGAAAAACTGATAAAAAAACAGACTATTTGAAATATTTGACGAAAAAAATTTCTGAATGAACAACATAATTTATATTTTTAAAAATTGTTAACCTTAAAATTTATAAAAAATGGCAATTAACAAAGTAATCTTAGTCGGGAACGTTGGAAAAGACCCCGAAGTGAGGCATTTGGATACAGGTGTTGCAGTGGCAAACTTCCCGCTGGCAACATCAGAAACTTACACCGCCAAAAACGGCGAGAAAGTTACAACAACCGAATGGCACAATATTGTTTTGTGGCGCGGATTGGCTGAAGTGGCTGAAAAATATGTCACAAAAGGCAGGCAGTTGTACATTGAGGGTAGAATCCGCACGCGGTCCTACGATGACAAGGACGGCAACAAGCGGTATATTACTGAAATATACGGCGATGTCATGCAAATGTTAGGTGCCAGAGCCGACAATACCGGTTCAGGCGGCAGAGATACAGAAAAGACCGCAGAGCAAAAATCTCCGGTTGATTTTCAAACCGCTAATGAACCAGAAATGAACGACTCCGGCGGTGATGATGATCTCCCTTTTTGAAATTTTTCTTTCAAAACAAATATAAATCCCGCTCATGTGAGCTCTGCGAGACGTTTTGAGAAAAATCAGGTTTACTCTGGATTCCTGCTAAAATTGCTGTTTCAATTTTCAAAAATTCGGCACTTTTACTAAAAGTACACCTTATTGCTGCAAAAAGCAAAATAAAACTTTTGTTCGCAGAAATATCATAATAAGTTATAGGGATTTAGCCGGTCTATACAATTGAAAATACGATACAGTTCTTCCTGTGTTTATCGGAATTTGAAAAAACCTGATTGTTCTGTTAAATTCTATGCAGGCAAGGCGGTCTTTGGTGTTAATCAATCAGAAAATGCCTGTTTTGATTTTTACAAAACAGGTAAACAATTTCTGTTGAAAAATTAAAGTTCCGTAAATGGCATCAAAAGAAAAAAAATTCCGATTTTTGAAATTTGGTATCTAACGGGTATTATTTAAAATCTAAAATGAAATTATTCGAGAAAAAAATTGGATTCGACAATGAAAAATATCTGAAAGAGCAGACGGCTGCTATTCAAGAGAGGGTAAACCGGTTTGATCACAGATTATATCTGGAGTTTGGCGGAAAAATATTGTACGATTACCACGCTTCCAGGGTGCTCCCTGGATTTGACCCCAATGTAAAAATGCGCCTCCTGAACCAGATAAAAAACGAAACAGATGTTATCCTTTGTATTCATGCCGGAGACATTGAACGGAAAAAAATCAGGGCTGATTTTGGCATAACTTACGATGCGGACGCACTGAAGACCATTGATGATTTCAGGGAATGGGGCATTGATATTACGGCAGTTGTTATTACCAGATACCAAAATCAACAGGCGGCAAAAATTTTTAAAAACAAGCTCAAACTGCGAGGAATCAAGGTTTATCTGCATTATCCAACAAAAGGATACCCAACAGACACGGACACCATTGTGAGTGAGCAGGGATATGGCGCCAATGAATATATTGAAGTTTCCAAACCTATTGTTGTCGTTACCGGCCCGGGCCCGGGCAGCGGAAAACTTGCCACCTGCCTGAGCAATCTTTACCATGAATACAAAAGGGGAATCAAAGCCGGTTATGCCAAATTTGAAACTTTCCCCGTATGGAACTTGCCGGCAAACCACAAGGTGAACATTGCCTATGAAGCGGCAACTGTTGATCTGGATGATAAAATAATGATTGACAAATACCATCTTGAAGCTTATAATCAGGAGGTGGTAAGTTACAACCGGGATATTGAAGCCTTCCAGCTTTTAAAAGGTATCCTGGAAAAAATAACCGGAGAAGAGTCGCCCTACAAATCGCCTACCGACATGGGAGTAAACAGGGTAAGCTCCGGAATCACAGACAATCAGGTGATTTCTGATGCCGCCCATCAGGAGATTATCCGGCGCTACTTCAGATGCGCAGCAGAATATGCCATGGGACTGACCGAAAAAGATTCGCTGGAAAGAATTACTGAAATTATGCATGAACTGGGAATCAGGGCAGAGCAGCGAAATGTTGTGGAGCCGGCAAGAAAAGCGGCAGAGAATGCTGAACAGACCGGAAAAGGAGATGATGGCATATTTTGCGGTGCAGCCATTCAACTTCCTGACGGAACAATCATTACTGGGAAAAACTCACCGCTCATGCACGCAGCATCCAGTCTGATTCTGAATGCGACAAAATATTTAGCCGGGCTCCCCGACAGTATGTACCTTATTCCCCAAAGCATCATTGATTCGGTAACCCATATGAAAAAGAATATCCTGAATGGCAAAATGGCAAGCATTGACGTGGATGAAATGTTGATTGTTCTGTCCATTAGCGCCTTGTCAAACCCTGCTGGGCAAATGGCTCTGGAGAAACTAAAATATCTTCAAAATTGTGAGGTACATCTCACCCACATTCCAACACCGGGTGACGAAGCTGGTTTACGAAAACTGAAAGTTAACCTCACCTGCGACCCCAAATATCCCGGGAAAAGTCTTTTCTATTAGTAGCGACTCAGATATTTCCATTAAAAAAGCCCGTGCTCTTTAGAACACGGGCTTAATAAATTTGGCAGCTACCTACTC
>CAZVAD010000058.1:14894-16330 GCA_964624645.1 uncultured Mariniphaga sp. | reverse complement strand
GAATGGTTTGTGAATTGGAATACTATCCCCAAAAGTGTGTATTTGCAAATTTCGATTCTGTTCCGGAAGCTATTATCGGGAGAGTTGGATGTATTCCTTTTTCATCGGGTGACTGACCACCATCGGATGAATTTGTTTTATTCCGGTTAGTTCTTCTGCATGAAGTGTGCTTAGCGGGTCAAAAACCATTGCCAGGTGATGAGATGATTCCGTTCCGTTACGCATCATTTCAATATAGTCCACGAGGCAGTCAAAACCTGTTAGAAAGCGGTGGTCATGGAGTATCTCCTCATAGGGCACTATTTTGAAACCCAACTCAAAATTTGCATGAATCACGGCAGGATTGGCGCTCAGGCTGAACATCTTTGCAAAGGGGAATTTTATCCGGGACAGATCAAAAATTTTCTTTTTTATATCTCCCGAAATTCCTATTCCCCGATATTTTTCCTTGACAATCAGCCCGGAATTTGCTACATATTTTTGGTGTCGCCACACTTCGATGTAGGAAAACCCTAACCATTCCTTGTGGTCGGGGCTGACCGCAATCACGGCCAATCCGTTTTTAATTTTTTCTTTGATAAATTCTTCTGAACGCGGGGGCAGTTCTACTCCACGTTCCTTTGCAGAGTCATTAATCGCTTGCACGATGCCGGCAGAGAATTTATAATCCCGGACAGAAGCGATTTTTACGATATATGGATATTGATATTTCAAGGCGTTTAAAATTTAAAATGGAAAATGATTTTATTGAAAAGTGAAAAAGGGCATTATTGAATGCTTCTTTTTGTATATACAGAATGAATGCACATACAAATCAGGCCCGGAAGCGCCTGTAAAATCGCCTGAGATGATTAATCTGTGAGGAGATTTTCCTATTGTTGGAAATGTAATATCCTGACAGTGAGGCGATATTTATTGAATTACTTTTCATCATCCATGTGAGTTAATATAAATACAAACTTTAACTGATTGAATTTTGATGCAAGTTTATAACTTTTACGTGAATAAAAATACATAAACATATAAAAAGATGTTTATGTCTTTAAGATTTAACATTAGAGAAAAAGTGATGATTTGCAACAAAATAACAGGAAAGATGTTAGGATAAAATAAAACGATTAAACTGAAAAATATGAGGTTGTATATTTGTTTGATTATCAGTGCTTATCTTATCATTTTTCAAACCGCATACGGTCAACCTGAAGATAAAAAAGGCCAGGATAGATACGGAATAAGTGGAAATGTAAAAACCTACTCCATATCTCATTTTGAAATTAACTCAGGAAATGAAGGAGACCCTTTGGGCGGGTCAACGATTCATTTCGATTCCAATGGAAGGGTTTTGGAAATGAAAGAGCAGAGGCCCGACCGCAGTTTTATCAAGACTAAATTTGATGAAAATGAAAATATCATTTCTCAATCCTTTTATAATGCAG
>CAZVAD010000058.1:2989-14794 GCA_964624645.1 uncultured Mariniphaga sp. | reverse complement strand
GACACGGATGAAAATCAGGGAAGGCAAGTTTATATATATGATAGCCAGCAAAATAAAATAAAAGAGGAACGATATACAAGCGATGGTGAGCTATCCAGACAAATGGTTTTTAAATATGATGAAAGAGGAAATCTTTTGGAAGAAAACACGGAGTTAAATACAGGCTTCCAGGGGAGATACAATATAATAGCCTATAGATATAATGATGACAACCAGAAGATTGAGCAACAAATGCTCACATCAAAAAGGGAACTTTTTCAAAAAGTCACTTATAAGTATGATTCCAACGGAAACCAGACAGAAGAGATATGGCTTGATAATGAGGGGAAAATATTATTAAAAATAACAGACCGGTTTAATACTGGAAACTATTTGATTGAAAAAGAGCATTATAACAGTCAGACAGAAACCACGGAGAAAACCCTTTATCAGCGCGATACAATGAATAATATCGAAAAGCAAATCGTTTATTTAAATGGAGAGATTGTTAGAATGGGTAAAACAGACATTGAGTTTTTTGATTAACCGGTTGGCTCTTTTGTATTTTACAAAGATTTCGTTTGGGTAAAATCATTTTTTGCTGAATATTGCATCTCCTGGCAAGTCAGAATTTTACTATTACTGAAAAAAATGCCATTTTTGTGCCTGAATAATGCTTGTTGCAAGCGTTGGCAATTAAACTCATGCTCGAAAACAGAATCATCCGGATATTATTTATTGCATTGACCGGACTGGCCATAGCCGTATATATTTCAGGCCTTTCCATTGATGTTACCCGCGATGCGGGAAAATATGCGACAGTATCAAAGGAGGTGTTCCAAAACAAAAATTATATTAATCTGACGGTTCACGGTGAGCCTTACGACCAGAAACCTCCGATGCTGTTCTGGTTGGGTGCATTAGGTTTTTCGATTGGCGGCATATCCAATTTCTGGTTCAAATTTCCGGTATTTTTACTTGTGGTTTTTGGTTTTTATTCAGCATACGGTCTGGGGCGAAATCTCTATAACCGGCGCGTAGGGCTGCTGACAGCTTTTATGCTTTCCTTTTCGCTGATCAGTGTCCTCTATACCATGGATATTCATGCCGATACGCCCCTTCAGGTTTTTATCACTTTTGCCCTGTGGCAGTTTTCCGAATTCATTCAGACCAGAAAGAACAAGCACTGGATTCTGGGTTTTGCCGGAGTGGGTTTTGCGATGCTGAGCAAGGGACCCATTGGCGCTGTCATTCCGGCATTGGCAGTCGGCGGGCATATTCTGCTGAAAAAGGATTTCCGTCTTTTGCTCAATTACCGCTGGTATATCGGAATTTTACTCTCTTTTATTATTCTGAGTCCGGCGCTGATCGGCCTCGTCAATCAATTCGGATGGGATGGCCTTAAATTCTTTTTCTGGGACAACAATGTGGGCAGATTCACCGGTTCCTATATTCCGGCAGTCAACGATCCGGTTTTTTATGTGCACAATTTACTCTATCTTTTTCTTCCCTGGTGCCTGCTGTTTTTCATGGCTGCTTTTATGGAGTTCAAAACGCTGCTGCGTAACAGATTCAGGACTTCTGAATATTTTACATTCACCGGAATCTGGGTGTTTTTCATTATTCTGAATGCTTCAAAAAATCAGTTGCCGAACTATATTTACGGAATAATGCCGCTGATTGCCTTGCTGACTGCAAAATGGACAGACATTGCCCTCAGGAATCAGCCAAAATTGCTTAAGGTTTTTTATTTTACGCAGAATGTAGTTGTTGCGTTGCTATGGATTGCCATTGCCGTAATTGCCCTGTATCTTTTTCCGGCTTCCGTTTCCAACTGGGGAATGGCAGCTATTGCCGGTTTTGGAACGGTATCCACAATTTATATCTACACCCAATGCAAAAGCGCTGTTTCCAAATTGATTTTGCCGTCGGCCATTGCATTCATTTCTTTGGCCTGGCTACTGAATTACGATGTTTTTCCATATGTTTTCAGTTTTCAGGCACCGCCGGAAGCTGCCCGTTATTTTAACGAAAATGCAAAACCGGGGGAGGCGCTCTATAATTACAACTATCCACAATACGAACTGTTTTTTTACAGTGATCCGCAGGCTGAGCAGCTTTCACCGGGGGAAGTATCTGAAGCTGTTGCCATATCCGGGAACTGGATTTTTACCGATGCCGAAGGCTTTGCCAATATTTCGGCGCTTCAGTCGAAGCCGGACACCATTTTGGAATACCGACACCTGTACCTGAACAGGGGTGGAGAATTTATCAACCCGAAAACCCGCGAAAGCACATTGTATCCCATGTATCTGATAAAATACTGATTATGCAAAACTTTCAGAAGAAGCATATCTGGATTTTTATCCCTCTGCTGTTTCTCCTTTTTTCTGCGCCGGCAGCTTTGGACTATGTTTTTCATTATCCGGATGAAAAATATTATACTGATGCCGTTTTGCAAATGATGGATCATGGCGATTACCTGACGCCATACAGTGCAGACGGCTCGTACCGGTTTCTGAAACCCATTGCAACTTACTGGGTTCTTATGGTCAGTTACAAGTTGTTTGGAATCAGTGTTTTGTCGTCCCGGCTGTTTTTCTGGCTGGCAGGAGCAATGCTGGTTGCCATCACTTTTTTCATGGCAAAATCACTCACAAAAAACCGAAAAATTGCGTTTGTTGCTGCATTTATCACAGCGGCAAATCCCCTGGTTTTGCTAAGCTCGGCACGCTCCATCCCCGATATTTTACTGGTTTTGTTCCTGACCGTCAGCGCCTGGGGTTTTCTGGAAATTCTGACAAGAGAAAAGCCCGCGAAGCTATTTTACTGGATGGCTTATCTTGGGGCAGCCATTGCCTTTGAAACTAAAGGTTTGCCGGCAGCCGTTTTTGCAGGAATCAGTTTTCTTTATATTTTGTTCAACCCTTGGCAGCGAAAAAAAATCGGACAACTTCTGGAGCCTTTTTCCCTCATTTCAGCCATTATCGTTGCTTTTGGCTGGTTTGTCGCCATGTATGCCATTCATGGCCCGGAATACCTCGGGTCATTTTTTGCCGATCAGGTAGGCGACCGGGTTTCCTCGAAAGTGCTGCTGGTTCTCAAAAACAGTGCGCTTGGGATTATCAACCTTATTCTTTTCACCATTCCGTGGATATTTATCGCTTTTTCAAAACCGGGAAACCTGAAAAATCGGTTTTCCGAATCCGGCGAAAAAATGAAAGCAATTATTGGTTTCATTGCTGTTTGGGTGATTATGACCATTTTGATGTCAGGCGCTGTCTTTAAATTTTATGATCGTTATTTGCTTCCGGTTATCCCTCTTGCTTCCCTGTTTCTTGCGATGATTCTGGCACGTTCGGAAACGCGGTTTATCCGTTTCTTTTTGCACCTATTTGCCGGAGCAACGCTGGCGGTTCTTGTGGTGAATGCCCTTTATGCCCTGTTCATTTTACCGGACAAAATACTGATTTTGGGAACAGTAGCCGGAATTTTTGCTGTAAGTATCTGGAAATTCAACGGATTCCGGAGGATTCCAGATGAAATTCTTCTGGCAAATTTTATCATGCTGCTCTATTTCAGCGTTCATGTTTTGCTCTATCCGCTGCTGATGCCCAATCCGGGAGAGCAACTGACGGAAAATATTAAAGCGGAACAATCAACGGGAACCGAAACCATTTATGTTTACGGGAATATCCGCACGGCATCAAATATCCGCATCCACAGTCGCCATCGGATGGATGTGGTGAGCATGGATACGGTTTACACGCTTCCGTCGCAAAAAAATCATCTGCTGGTTTTCAGTCCGAAAGAGCAGCCGTTTCTTGATTTGGAAAATTATACCGTTTTTCCGGGTTCGGAAGAGTGGAAACGGGTGCCGGTTGACCGTTTTTCCGTTTTTTTGCAACCGGTAGTGGAAAAAATCAAAGCAAGCGGAACAAAATACTATATTGCAAAACCCAATTAGAACGGCATGTATAATCTGAATAAAAAACATTGGTTTCTCATCGGGGCGTGGTTTCTGATCACTCTTTTGCAGGCGGTTTTCACCGGACTGCATTCCGATGAGTCCTACTACTGGATGTATTCTCAGAATCTGGCGTGGGGGTATTTCGACCATCCGCCAATGATTGCTTTTTTAATTCATCCGGGATACCTGCTCTTTCCGGGGGAGTTGGGTGTACGTTTTTTCATTGTGCTGATGTCAACGATTACTTTTGCGCTCATCCTGAATACATTGAATGAAAAAGAAGATGTTTTTTTTCTGTCCGTTTTTGTGCTTTCCTTTCCGCTGATTCACACCCATATCAGCGGGTTTCTTGCAATTCCCGATGTGCCGTTGCTCTTTTTCACCCTTTGTTTCCTGATTTTCTACCGGAATTTTTTAGAACGGCCCTCTTTGTTGCTTTCTGCATTGCTGGCTGTTGCCATTGCCGCCATGATTTACAGTAAATACCACGCTTTTCTGGTGATTGGCTTCACCGTGCTTTCCAACCTGAAATTGCTGCGTAACAAATATTTCTGGCTTACGATGGTTTTTACGCTTCTGCTACTGGTTCCACACGCCTGGTGGCAGGTTGCCAATGAATTTCCAACGTTCAAGTATCACCTGGTAGATCGCGCCAAACCTTTCCGGCTGAAGCACATTGTTAATAATTTGCTGAGTCAGTATGCCATGGCGGGACCGCTGACCGGAATATTAGTCTTTTGGGCGCTGGCGCGGTTTAAAATCAAAGACAGTTTTGACCGGGCGCTGATTTTCAATATTCTGGGTTTTTACATCATTCTTTTTCTTGTGAGTTTCAAAAATCGTATTGAAGCGCATTGGTCGGCGGCAGCTGTTCCCATGCTGATGCTGGCGGTCTATCCGGTTATCCGGCAAAATCCCCGGATAAAATTATGGTTCAAACGGCTGGCAATCCCGTCAATCGCGCTGATTTTTCTATTCAGGCTCTATCTTGCACTGGATGTTATTCCCAACGTCGGTCATTCAAAAATTGCATTTTACAACCGGAAAGCCCATGCGCAGGAGATCACTGAACTGGCAGGTGGGAAAAAAGTGGGATTTTTTAACAATTATGCAGCCATCAGCAATTACATTTTCTATTCGGGCGATTCGGCTGTGTTGCTCTCCACACCCGATTACCGGTTCAATCAGTACGATTTGTGGGACGATGAGAAATATGCGGAAGGCGGGCCGGTTTTTGCCATAAAATCCAAAGACCTGAATCCGCCCAATCTGGGGAGAATGGCAACCGGACAATACCGGGGATATGAAGTAATTGAACAGTTTCAGTCGCTGAAGGGTGTTGATATTGAGGTTTTAAGTGTAGAGAAGTTGGGTGATTTGTTCCGGTTTGAAATCAGGTTGCAAAATAATTCTTCCCGGAGCGTTTCGACCGGCCACATTTCCAAACCTGTTCTGGCTGTTATGCAAAATAAGATTGAGCTGCACTCGGTTCCTCTTTCCGGAGTTTCTGAAAAATCTGAGCTGAGTCCCGGCGATGAACTGTTTCTTGTGCTGGAGGTTTTTACCCGGAAGATTGACGAAAAAGTTCCGCTCATTTTCTATACCCGCACCAAAGAAAAATACCGGGGCGAAATTGCAACGGTGAAATTGCCTGCTGGCAAAAACAAATAGCGGTTAATTTGTGAATGTTTTTGTGCTGTATCTGCCGGTAATAATCAGATAAATCATGGTTCAGACGGTTGCTTTGGCTAATCTGCAACTTTCATCATTTGCCCTTCCACGGCCATTGCACGCAGTCTTTAATTTCGGGAAAGAGCACATAGTCGGCCTTGCCTTTCATGGCGAGCGTCTTCACGTGGAGTCCTTTGAGTTGCTCCAGCGCAGCATTCATGGTTTTTCCCGATACCGACACATCATCAACTAACAGAATGCGCTTTCCTTCAAGGTTTGCGCCGGGCGCTTCAAGCAACCGGGGCTCTTCGTAGCGGGGAATATTCTGTTCATCGCGGTAATTAATGGACATCACCAGCAACTCGGCATTCAGATGAAAAGCCACCATAGTTGCCGGTGCTATGCCGCCGCTGCCAATGCCGATCACCACATCGGTTTCGGGCAGTTCAAGCTGTTTCAGGCGTTCTGTTATTTGTCGGAAAGAGAGTGGAACCATATTTTTCAGATTAAATTTTCAAATGATTTTCAGTTTTACAAAACTCAATGCAGACCAGATTTTTAAGGCGGGGAAGGATTTTCATTTTTCTCCCAAATGGGAATTTCAATAAAAAATGTTGTCCCTTTTCCTTCTTTGGTTTTAAACCACACCCGTCCGGAAAAGTTCTCCACAATATTTTTTACAATAGCCAGTCCAAGTCCCATTCCGCTGGTTTTTGTGGTAAAACTGGGTGTGAAAAGTTTTTCACGCAGTTCTTCCGAAATCCCTTCGCCGTTATCGGTGATGGAAACCACTGCCTTGTGTTCGTGGCGACTGAGGTGAATGTCAACCTTGCCCTTTCTGTCTTCAGGAATGGATTGAATTCCATTTTTCACCAGATTGATGATAGCCCGCGAAAACTGATCGCGATCCACTTTCACTTCAACGTATTCCAGTCCGTTGGGATGGAATCCGATATGCACCCGGTCCACCGGCTCATACAATTCAATCACTTTTTCAATCTGTTCACCAAGTTTGAAAATCTGGGGAAGGGCGGTGGGGATTTGTGCAAAGCTTGAAAATTCCGTAGCGATATTGGAAAGATTGTCAATTTGCTCGATGAGCGTGTCGGTAATCCGCTGAATCAGCTTTTCATAATCCTCTCCATTCCCTTTTGTCCGTTGCAGATGCTGGATATTCAGTTTCATCGGGGTGAGCGGATTTTTTATTTCGTGGGCGATCTGGCGTGCCATTTCCCGCCATGCCGATTCCCGCTCGGAGCGTGCCAGCAGTTCAGCGCTCACCGCAAGTTCATCCACTTTTTTATTGTATTCTTTAATCAGACTTCCAATTTCGTCATCCCGTGCATAATAAATGGGTTCATTTCGTTTTCCCAGTTCAATTTTCTTGAAATTTTCCTGAAGCAACACCAGTGGGCGCGAAATCTGATTCGCAATGAAGAGGGCGACAATGATGCTTACCAGAAGCAACAGTACATACAGGTTAATAAAGGCAACAACGATGGTTGAAAGTTCCTGGCTGTAGCGGTCCTGTTTGATAAAATAGGGCAGGTTAATGACTCCCAGATACTTCCCCGCATCATTGATAATTGGCCGGTAAGCAGACAGATACGACATCAGCCCGATGGATTCAGGCTGAAAATAGATGATTTGAAAATGGCTGAAAATCTCGTTGTAGGCCTTTGCGTTCATCCGGTCGGAAACCAGTCCGCGGTAATAGATTTCAGGTCGCGAAGTGGCAACGATTGCCCCGTCAGTTCCGTAGATATTAATGTCTGTCTGAAAAGTGTTGGATAATCTGGAAAGCTCACGGTTCAGCCAGTCGATCTGATTGTTGGAAAGCTCATTGTTTTCATCGACATGCGCATCAATCTCAGCCGCAATGGAAATCATCTTTTCATTCAGGTCGCTGCGGTGCTTCTCTTTGTATTCTTTCAGATTATACCAAATAGTTACTGCCGCAACCACCAGCAGCGATATAAAAACAATGGATACAATGGCGAGTTGAATTTTTAGTTTCAGGTCAAATCTCACCGGACGCCTGCGGATTGAGCGGCTGCTGATTGTCAGGATAATCAACACGGAAAGGAAGTAGAATACAAACAGATAGGGGAATGAAATGAGGTAATCCACAAACGTAATCAGCTCCCGCGAAACTATCACGTAATTATCCTCACGGGTGTGATAAATCAGGTGCTCCATCCCATCCCAGGAGTTAAATTCAAATTCTTTATCCGAAGTGAGGTAGGTATGCACATAAAAATTGTAATTGTAGTCACCGTGTTTGTCGGTCAGTTCGCCGGCATAGTATTTTGCATAGCTGTATTTCTTGTAGTTTTCGGGCTTGCTCATGGATTTGTCAATCAGCAATTCGGGAAAACCGATTCCCTCAAACAGGAGTTCCGAGTTTAGCTCAATAAAGATGGAAACCCCGCGCGATTCAGACGAAAGCGGATAGTGAATCCACCCGGTGTATGAAATCCGCCCGTTCATGTTGTCCATGAAATAGAAATTGGTTCCCTGAATTTTTACACCTTGTGTCCGGAACATCTCTTCAAAAAAATCCATGCAGGATTCCATTCTTTTGTCCATTTCAATCAGAAGACTGTCGGTTCCGGTGCACACAAAATAGCGCACGTTGTATTTATTGAAATAACCTTCGCCAAAATAGGTGTCATCAATGTAGTTGATAAGCCCTTCTTCTTCAATGAGCAGACGTGGAATTTCAGGGTCTTTTCCGATTTTTTCCTGAATTTCAGCCAGAAATACCTCGGCAGCGGGATCCCTTTCGGCCACCAAGGTTATTGCCATGAGCCGCTGCTCATCGCGTTGTTTTTCTATGGTTGTGGAATAGAAAATCAAGAGGGAATATGCCGATGCCAGCGAAACAAAAATGACAAGGTAACTGAGGGTGAAGTTTTGCAGATATTTTTTACTGAAAAGTGATGCCAGTACGGCGGTTGCAACAAAAAGCACCAGCGCTTCCATGGAAATATGCTTTACGGAAATCCACTGAACAACAGCCAGAAACAGGGCGGCTAAAATCGCCGCAACGGTGAGCTGCATCAGGCTGAAATGATCGCGCGCCTGCTCAATGATTTTAATGGTGAAGTAAAAAACAGCAAGCAGCAGCAGTCCGACGGATGAAATGGCCAGAACGCTTTGTGCCGAAATTTCAATAATCCGGTAGAGTGAAAAAGAGATGGTTGAGTTGAGAATCAATTCGCGGATATAAAAATGAATCAGCAGATAAGTACTTCCTGAAAACAGAAGCAGCAACATGCCCACTGTTTTGCATGGCAGTCCGGAGTTATTCTTCAATTGCTTCAAATCCAGACTGTTTCCAAAATTATAGAGCCAGAAGAGGAAAAAGAGCGCTAACAAGAAATAATCGCCCAGTGAGGGTAGCCAGCTGTTCAGTGCAAAAACCGACGGACTGAAAAAACGCAGAAGGAAAAATACCTTGGGAATCTGAAAAATAAGGTGAAGCCAGTAAACCAGAAACAGCCCGATGGCAAGGGTGAAAATCCGTATGGTGAACAGCGCTTTGGACTCCACAAATTCACGCCGGAAATAGATGAGCAGGAACAACAGGCCGAAAAGATAAAGAATGCCGGGCTGATAGAGTTGTTTTGTAGTGCAAAGGTATGATCCAAGCGGTTTTATGGAAAACAGATATTTTCCTGCTTTATCATAAACCGAAAAGCAGGCTTTGCTTTCTTCATCGGTGATGCTGAAATCTTCGGGCAGTTTATATTTATAGTAAAAAGAGTTTTTCAGGTATTTGTTTTCATACCTGAAATTGTATTTAATCAAGTGAAGTCCGAAAATTTCATATTCGCCGGCGATGATTTTTTTTGAAAGGTAATATCCGTTGGGGAAAATCTTTAATCCTTCCTCCCCGGGAAGGTCAGCGGAATTGTCGAAGAATGCAAAAACCCGGTCAGACCAATACTGCAAACGGCCATTTTTATACACCAGAATGCCTAATCCTTTCTCATCCAGCAGCCGGTCGGCGCCGGGGTAAAACTCCCTGAAGAAATTACCGTCAAATGAAGTGTCGGCAGCTATGGAGTCCATCTGTCCCATCAGTTCGTCCAGCATCAGTTCATTTTTCAAAAGTTCTTTTTGAAAATCTTCGATAAGATGTATTTCCGGATGTCTTTTCAGCAGCCCGTTTTCAAAAATTGCTGCCACAGCAAAGAAACTGACCGCAAAAACAAGAAAGAAATATTTATTTAATTTCCCTGACACTTTAATCGTGATGATAAGGTTCTCCTTTTAAAATGGTAAAAGCCCGGTAAAGCTGCTCAGCGCACAAAAGTCGCGCCAACTGATGGGAAAAAGTCATGGGTGACAATGAAATACCGGAAACTGCCGTTTGCCGCACTTCTTCCGAAAAACCGTAGGGACCTCCAATGACCAGAATCAGCTCCTTAATGCCCGAAGCCATTTTTTTCTGTAGAAAATCAGCAAACATCCGTGAAGTCATCGCATTTCCCTTTTCGTCAAAAATATGCAATTCCGATGAAACCGACCTCCTGGAAATGATTTTTTTGCCCTCTTCAATTCTCTGTTGACTTTTGCTCATCTTCCGGTTATTCTTTATATCGGGAATCACTACCAGCCTGAAATCAATGTAATGCTTCAGCCGCCGGGAATAGCGCTCAATCCCTTCGCGAAGGAATTGCTCATCGGTTTTGCCCACAACCAGTAATGTCAGTATCATACTTTCAAATTCGCAATAATTTTATAAATTTACCAAAATTAATCTGCTAAAAATACTTTTGCACAGTTTTTGCAGCTAAAATTGGCGCATATTATTTTTAAAATATTGTAAACATGCCATCAATCAAGAGAAAAGGAATCTTGTTTTTAATATTTGCCGGTATTTTTTCAGCCGGCATTACTTATGCTCAGATTCCTGAGGAGATTAACACCAGCCTGAAATCAGGCAACGCCAAAGTCCTTTCTGATTTTTTCAATCAAAATGTTGAACTTGTTGTGCCCGGTAGCGATAATGTGTATAGCAAAGCCCAGGCACAACAGATTATGAGTGATTTTTTCAGTAGCCACCAGCCGCAGGGATTTTCCGTCATTCATCAGGGAGGCAAGGAGGGCGCACAATATGTGATTGGAAACATGAGCACTAAAAAAGGGACATTCAGAGTCTATTTTTTATTGAAAAAGAACGACGGAAAAAACTTTATTCACCAACTCAGAATAGAAAAGCAGAACTGACCCGATGAAAAAATGGGTATCCGACGGCAAAAGACTAAAAAAATATGGGGAGCGATTAACGGCTAAGGCACAAAGAATCACGCTCCCTTTTTTTGATGGGATGCCGCTGTATGATGTTGCGGTTTTCTTTTGGCGGAGTATCATCAACGGTGCAATTACCACACGCGCTTCTGCGATTGCTTTTTCCTTTTTCATTGCCTTCTTTCCGGGGATTCTGTTTTTATTCACCCTGATTCCCTATATTCCCATTGAAAATTTTCAGAACGAATTGTTCCACATCATTCAGGATTTGGTTCCTGAAACTACTTTTGCCACCATTGAAGGAACAGTTACTGACATCATTATGCGCCCGCGGGGCGGTTTGCTCTCTTTTGGATTTGCCCTGGCGCTCATTTTTTCCACCAATGGACTGGCTTCCATGATGACTGCTTTTGATGCCACCATCCACAGCATCAACCGCAGAGCCTGGCTGAGCCAGCGATTGGCAGCCATTTTTCTGCTTATCATTCTTTCTGTGCTGCTCACTCTTGCTGTGGCATTGCTCACCGGCGGCCAGATTGCCCTGAGCTATCTGCTGGAACACCACCTGCTGAAAGGTAGCCTCACGCTGCACCTGCTCAATTTCGGGCGGTGGATTGTGATTGTTCTGCTTCTGTTTTTTGCATATTCTTTCCTCTATTATCTGGCTCCGGCCAAAAAAACACGCTGGCGCTTCATCTCTGCCGGCGGAACGCTTGCCACTGTTCTAAGCATCATTGCACTGATTGGCTTCACGTATTACATCAACAATTTCAGCCAATACAACACCCTTTATGGCTCCATCGGAACGCTACTGATTATCCTGTTTCTGATGTATGTGATGTCGCTCATTCTTCTCATCGGGTTTGAGCTGAATGCCAGTATCTATCAGGCCAGTTCAAACAATGGCGAGATAAAAAAAGCAGGCT
>CAZVAD010000058.1:0-2889 GCA_964624645.1 uncultured Mariniphaga sp. | reverse complement strand
AATGCCAGTATCTATCAGGCCAGTTCAAACAATGGCGAGATAAAAAAAGCAGGCTGAATTTTTTGCCGGTTTATTTTTTACTCAACACCGGCGTGATGGTAATTCCCTGACTTTTGTCGGGACGTGGAATCTGCAATAAATCGCTGAGGGTCGGCACCAAATCAATGGCATTGTATTTTTCGGAAATCACTTGCGGCAGAATCCCGGCTCCGTAAAAAACCATTGGAATGTTCGATTGATCGGTGTAATTCACCTTCTGGAATTTATAGGTAGGCTGCCAGCCCTCTTTCAGAATGTATAAAAAATCTCCCGACCGGCTTTTGAAATAGGATTTATAGAGTGTGGAGAGCAGGCCGTTGCCCGAGCTGCCTGTTTCCAGTTGATGGGAGGGCAAGGCAAGCTGAACACCCTCAAACTGGTTGATGAACCCCGCGGCATCTTCCCGGATATCATCCAGGTCAATTTTGTATTTTTTAATCAAATCATAATTGAGATAAACCTGAAAATCTGAGTTGTATTCAATATATTTTCCTTCGCCATAGGTTACATTCAAATAGGAAGTGAGCAGCGCAAGTGCATTTTCCGGATAAAAGTAATTTACCGGGAGGTTGAATTTTTCTTTCAGATAATCCACCGGGTAGGATGCTGTTGTATTGGCGGTCAGAAAAAACAGCACATTGTGCTTGCCGTATTTGTATTCCGCATGTGAAATCAGTTCTGTCAGATACTTGTCGAGATGGAGGTAGCTGTCCTGCATTTCGAGTGAAGCCGGCCCGAAAAGATTGTTTTTGTCATCCATTGACGAAAATGCAAATGAAATAAAATCGGTGTGCTCATCTTCGCCAATTGGTTCATTGTCAATCAGTGAGATTGCAAAGTTTTTTATCATTTCATTCCCGAACGGGGTTGATTTTATGGGGGTGAGGTTTTCTGCAGTTTTCACATATTTTCCGATGATGTGCGGAAAAGTATTCCATTTTTCAAAATAACCTTTTTCCAGAGGATAGTCATCGGGCAGGCTTTCAGTATATTTATCTTCGGATAGAAGCAAAACCCAGTTTTGATTTGTGTAGCGTTCAGCATATTTCTGCTCGTTGAATTCACGCACCCAATCGGGAAATGTACTGACATAAAATGAACTTGAAATCATATTTCCGGTTTCCGGGTCAAACCAGTATGCTCCGTCAGCCGAATGGCCTGCACTAAAAATGGCTGTTTCCCGGTTTAATGCAGCGCTGAAAACCAGCGACCTCCCGTGGGTGAAAATCTTGAGGTTATCTGTGATGGTATTTGAAAGAAGATTTTTTGGCGAAGCGTTTCCAAACTTCGTTTCGCCGCCTACGCTGAAATAATAATCATCGGCAGTGCATTCCGTCTCTTTGCTTTTCATCCGGTCATACCATGTTTTTCCAACAATTCCGTGCAGCGAAGGAGTTGTTCCTGTATATAATGTGGCGGTTCCGGCGGCATAGCTGTGAAAATACTGTGTCAGGTTTACGTTTGTGCACACAGCGCCCTGTGAATAGAGTTTCTTAAAACCACCTTCTCCAAACGTATTCCAGTAACGCTGAATATAATCCGGCCGCATATTTTCCACAACAATTCCAATCACAACCTTTGGTTTTTGACTTTCCGGTGAAAATGCCTGCTGTGCCAGAGTGCTGTTGAAATTCATCAGTATGAAGCAAATCAGTGGAATGAAAATTCTCATTGTCGTATTTTTAAATTATGGTTGCCAAAAGTAATAAAGTCCGGCATCATTCAAAAATGCCTTAAAAAGAGATGTGAACAGGTTTATTTTTGTTAATTTGTTAAAAATCAATTCTTTATAAGATAAAGAATGATTGAGCCCTTGAGGAATGGAGCTAATTCTCATGTTAAAATTCTGAATTTTTAAACAAAAAGGCATTTTAAAAGTATTTACTTTGGGTTAAAATTTATGTCATGGGCAAAAAGCGTGTAAATGTGGTTACGATGGGATGTTCAAAAAATCTGGTGGATTCGGAAGTTTTGCTCAGCCAATTGGAACATGGGGATTTTGAAGTGGCACACGATTCCGCCGACACCGGTTTTGATGCGGTGTTTGTGAATACCTGCGGATTTATTCACGATGCCAAACAGGAATCCATTGATATGATTCTGGACTATGTTGAGGCGCGGAAACGTGGAGAAATCGGAAAATTGTATGTGATGGGTTGCCTGTCGGAACGTTATCAAAAGGAGCTTGAGCAGGAAATTCCGGAAGTGGACCGTTATTTTGGTAAGTTTGACCTCAAAGCGATGGTTGATGAACTGAAAGTTACGTTCAGACCGGAATATATTTACGAGCGAAAAATCACCACGCCTTCGCACTATGCCTACCTGAAAGTTGCTGAGGGCTGCAACCGTTCCTGTGCGTTTTGCGCCATTCCCATGATGACCGGAAAACATAAATCACGGCCGGTTGAAAGCCTTGTGCAGGAAGCAAAATATCTGGCAAAAAAAGGCGTGAAGGAAATTTTGCTTATTTCTCAGGAATTGTCTTCCTACGGAGTGGATTTGTATGGCAAAAATTTTCTGCCGGAGCTGATTGCCCGGATTTCGGAAATTGAAGGAATTGAATGGATTCGCCTTCATTATTTATACCCTACAAAGTTTCCCTATGAAATTTTGCCGGTGATGCGTGAAAATCCCAAAGTTTGCAAATACCTTGACATGCCACTGCAACACATCTCCGATGCGGTTTTGAAAAACATGATGCGTCATGTTACCCGCGAAGAGATTGAAAAACTCATTGCACATATCAAGCGGGAAGTGCCCGGAGTGATACTTCGCACCACCATGTTAGTTGGTTTTCCGGGAGAAACCGAAACGGATTTTCAGGAATTAAAAAATTTCATTGTCGACACC
>CAZVAD010000057.1:0-16418 GCA_964624645.1 uncultured Mariniphaga sp. | reverse complement strand
CCCACTTCAAAATCGGGCAACAGGTATTGAAAATCCCATGCAGGCCTTCCTTCTCCGGCGCCGTTTGGCGATTGCGAAAAACGGATTACCCCTTCATCGGGTTCAGAGAAAAGGTAGGCGAACACCATGTTCCGGTATCTGCCGTAGTAATAAGGCGCTGAAAAAGTGTAACCGGAGATTGCGCTTGCCAGCACAATATTGAAATTTTCGGCAAAATAGAATGCTGTGGTATCCTTTTCGCCGGTGTGCGTACTGTTAGTCCCATGCCCTTCCGATTGGATATATTGCCATTTTTCCGTTTTTTCTCCCTTTTTCTTCCCTTTCAGATAAATTCCGGGCTGTTCGGGATAATCGATGTAGGAAGCCCAGAAAAAGCCGGCATAGCCGTGGTTAAATATTGTGGATTGATGGATAATAAAGCTGAAGTCAATATCAATATAGTGCGGTTCCACCATTTCAAAGGTAGTCCAGCTCTCCGTTCTGGAAATGTCGGTTTCGGGCTGGTGCAGCAAAACTTTTGAACCGGATAATTTTTTTATGGTCATGGGTTGCTTTCTTGGCTCAAAAAAGGAGACCAGCGAGTCCCCGCCAAAAATATGCTCAAGATTCACTCCCGCAAATAGGGGCACAAACAATGTGGAATCCTGCTTCAGGTGATACAATTCGGAAATTCCGTTATACCCTTTCCGGTGATGTTCCCCATAAGCGCTGTTATCCACAAAAACAGCCTTCAGGTCTCCTTTTTCCAGTGTTACGGTATTTTGCGAAGTGGCATGCAGGTGGATACCCAGATTAAAAACAAAGAAAACAATGCCGTATTTTATAAAGTAATTTCTCATTTGTTTGAATATAAATTTTTTACAGTTGTCCGATAGAGCTTTTTTTAAAGAATTCCAAAGGCAAACCAGATGCTCATCGTACTACAGGTTGTAGCTTTGTGTGTCTCACCAAACAAGACTACAATGAACAAAAGTACTTATTTTTTGGCAATCCTTATCCGGACAGTTCATATCTATGACAGACATCAGAATTGTTCCTTTGGTTGAACCCCTGTTTTTCGGACAGTTTTTTCACAAAGGTTTAGGACACTTTCATTTTTATCCTGATTAAGCAGGAATAGCTCACATTGCAAATTTATCAAGGGCAATACCAGCGATGATGATTTACTTTTTGTTGTCTTTTATAAACTTTTTAGAATAGAGTTTCTCTCCATTGTAGAGGCGGATCAAATAAATTCCGGATGATAAATCATGTATATCCATATTCAACCCTGTATGCAGTATTTCACCTTGTATATTCTCCTTACGTCGCACTATTCCATCAATTCCAATCAGTTCGAGGGTGTAGTTTATATTATTCCATTCGTTGCTCAGCAGCCGTAAGCGGATAAATGAACTTGCGGGAATGGGGCTGATTTCCAATAATTCGTTATTGGTTTTAAAATTTTCGATACCTACATACATATAAGTTACTTCAAACTCTTTACCGTCAATCTCTTCCTGGTAGGTATTGTCGGTAGCGATGCTGTAAAATTTATAAGTACCGTTAGTCTCCGGTTTAAAACTTAACGAGGTTTCCTGAGTCCCCAACACCAAGGGAGTGATGATTCCCTCTCCATTTTGCACAAATACGGAGTATTCTGAAATACCGGAACCTGTATCTGTACCACTCCAGGTTACCAACAAGCTGTCATCGCTCTGCTCTGTCGCTGATTTAACGCTACTCACCGGCGGTTCAAAGTCTAAAGTATTGATATATTCATTGGTCAATATCGGCTGATTGGTATCAAATACAATACTTGCTTTGTTTTTTAATATTGAACCAGTTGTCAGGTTCTCTTTTATACCTATCGTAAAGTTTATAAAACCTTCACCCTCGCCATTGTTGCCGTTAGGCGGTAAAAATCCGTTTAACGGGTCTTCCTCTTCCGATAATGTTTCGGGGTTTAAGGATATAAATTCAACACGCGCAACACCTGTTTCCTCATCAAATTTCCCGGCTACGCGTACCTTTAAATTTTTATTGGGCCGCAAATCTATATCCTGTGAAAATTCTTTCGCATTTTCCTGTTTTTGATGGAAAATCTTGTCGCCCCATCCAAAATCACCCCAACTGAATTTTGAGTAATCAAAAACATTTCTGTCCAAAGTATCGGTAATAAACACATCATGAGCCGGCGCAGAAGCAGTGCTTATGTTTTCAAACAGAATGGTATAAGGAATTTTTTCCAAAGCTTTTATCCAGCCCGCATCACCAAATCCGCTTGGTCCAATCATCTCGTTGGGGTCAATTGCGTCAACGTGAAGAATTCTTCCTCCGTGAATGCTGCGTGGTTCAGCACAGTTTTTCAAGTCGTACATTGAACTGGCCAGATTGATAGCTGCCATCCCCCATTTTATTGGGAAAGCCAAATCTTTAACAAAGCTTGTACCACTGCTTATTGCTGCTAAACCCACATTCCAGTATGCATTCCATGTTCTTTCCTTTTCTCCTCCTGTTGCTAATTTATAGGCGCCATGCACTGCCTTCATCCCTTCCCATATGCCTCCAACGAAGGGAACTGTATTTGTTGTTGCGTCAATTACACCTCTTCCCAGAACTCCGACAACACATTCAGCAGAAAAACCAACTGACCCCATATCTGCGGTAGCTTGTGTTGAAAACAAAGAGCTTTTTGTTTGGGGTAATAAATCTTCATAAGTCAACCAGGGTCGATCCAGATAGGCAACAATGTCAACCACATCACCAAGTTTTGCCGTTTCTGCGGTTACTTTGAAACGAATTGTGAAACTGTTGGTGCTATTGGCCCGAATCACCGGTATTAGTATTGATATAACCCTTGCTTTCATGGGTTTGCCATTGACTTCCTCTGCTGTGAAATAATAGCCCAATTCTTCAATTTTTATTTTGTCGGGGTGATCTTTATAATACTCGGGTACTTCTGTTTCAAAATCTAAAAATGTAGTTTCTAAACCAAGTTCATCGGATATTGCAATCCACAACGGCACAGAATAACTATCCACATTCCCTTTATTTCCGTAAAAAACTTTGAAATTCTGCCATCTGTTTTCTTTGAAAAATCCCAAACCTGAAACCTGGACCCAGTTTTCAGCTTCTTTCACCGTCTCGACATCTAATGCCTGAGCTAAAATGGATTCTGTTTTCCCTTTTTTTACTACAACATCCCATTTACCCACTTCAATACCATTCAGAGAAAATATAGCGGTAAGATTGCCTCTGTCGCTTAATATTACCTGGTTAGCTGTTTGGTCTGATTGACCTTCTCTTCGTAAGATTACCTCTGTTCCATCAGCTGACAATCCGCCTCCGTAAATGTCTAAATAAACTTGTCCTGTATTTCCAATTTTTGCCGGGTACACTCTTTCCAATCCTTCGATGGATACTTGCTGCATTTCCGCTGCAACGGCATTGTCATTTTTTGCAACCAATGTAATATCATATTCTCCGGCAGCAGGGTATTGATATTTTGGATTATCCAATGTACTCGTTTGCTTATTTCCAAAATCCCAGTGGTAAGATGTAGCGTTGAAAGATTTATTAATTATACTCACTTCATCCAGCTGTTTGTAGAGGTCAAAAGCGGCTTTTGGCGGGTCGAAATTTGATTTTGCATCAGGGATAATCGTAATAGGAAGGGCATCATTTCCGTTCCCCGAAATATCTTTGAACGTGTCGTCAAAGTTGAGGAATAACTTCAAATTGCCTTCATTCGTAAAATCTGTTCGGGTAAGATTTTCGCGAAGCTCTTTATTGCTTAATGCTTTATCCCAGATTCTTACGTTATCAATATTGCAGAATGTATTGTACGACTCACTTTGAAAAGAGCTTGTTAAACCCAAATGTACCATCCCTTTGCCAGCCTCTATTTTACCAGTTACAGTCTGTTTGTTCGCTACAACTCCATCAATATAGCTTATGAAATTATCTTTACCTGCATCTTTGTCGTAGGTAATAGCTACGTGATGCCATAGTGTATCTTTTATCTGATAGGGTGAAGCAAACGTAAATCCGCCGTACTCTGTATTAATTCCAGTGTTAATCAAAAACTCACCGTTTTTATTTACTCTATAACCTATCTGATAACCTGTTACGCTATTGTGATAATAAAAAGAAGCTTTGCTACTGCTGAAAATCAGAGGACCATCTGAGGTTGAGTAATTCTCAGGATTTAATTTCACTAATAATTCAACGGTTATTTTATCATCAAATTCTAAGGATTCGGAATGAGGAACTATCAACATACCCGGATAATTACTCCCTGGTAGTTTAGAGGCATCAAATACTTTGTTTGTTTCTCCCGGTTCCGGCTCCCGCCCCTGGTGATGGTAGTAAATATCCAAATCTGTTCCTCCCTTGGGCTTGTATTGCATAAACCAATGTTTCACACCTTGCTTATCAATAGCTACATTTGTCATTAAATCTCTACTTAATGCTGAAACGGGAAAGCCTGTAAATTCACTTAGCTTTGTTCCATTTTCTGTAAACTTAGCCAAGCTGTGAAGATTCCCAACCACATATAGACTGGAACCGGTCGCATCTAAAGGATCTAAAAACATAGAATACTTAGTAGATGCATACGAATGACCACCCATAACACCATCTAAGTCAGTATTGATCGCGCCAAATGAATCTCCTCCGTCTGTAGAACTTATTAAACGGAATTTCCCATTATCCCTAAAGCCGATATAAACTAAATTATTTTTTGCTAAAACGACTGGACTTGGACTGTATGCCTCTGTGATGCGTCGTCGTTCTTCAAAAGTTTGACCATTGTCAAACGAACGGATATAATTTACATAATATCTGACTCCTTCACCAGCAATATTTGTCCTCTCATTAAGTACAATATGTATTGTGTTGCCAATTTGTGCAATTGGTGAACGATATTCATAATCATCACCATCCTGAGCAGCTGTATAGATCACTTCAGTGTAATGCTCATATTTTTCACCAATTCTTGTTGTTTTGATGGTTTTCAAATCTTGGCTAACAGAAGTAACAAATGAAGATACAGACTCAGTAAGGACAATGATATTCCCACCCTCAAAGTGTAAAGCTCGCAAGTCATTACTCTCTGTTCCAGGAATTAAGAGAGTATCCTTAAAAGTAGCGCCATTGTCAGTTGAAAACTTCAATCGAATATCATTTACATTCATATTCATAATAGACTTTTCATAAGCAATTGCAATTTTATTTCCAAAAGAGCAAATCTGGGCTCTCCTCATCATCCTATAACCACCCTCCACTGTTTGGTCTAAAACAGCTGGTGTCGTAAAACTATTTCCTCCATCGTTTGATTGGATAAAAAAGAGCTTTCCTACGCCATTTTTATAATAAAAGTAGTCGCTAAACGCAATATTTATCGTATTGCCATTTACTGACATAACTTTTGAAAAAGTGTTATTTCCATAGAGATTATTTTTTTCTGTAAATTCATAAAGTTTTTTGGGAGCCTCCCAATTAGTGCCTAAGTCAGTAGAGCGACGATACCAAAGATTGGCTGTTAATTGGCTTTTATATTCAAACCAAACCAAATGAATGGTGTTTCCTTCAATAATGATTTCGGGAGTCATATCAATCTCCTGATTTTGGTTCAAATGACCTGTAAGGTTGGTCCAATAGTTAGAAAACTCCGGGTTTTGGGCATCAATTGTGGTAATTAAACCACTGCAAACTAAAAGTAATATTAAACTTACTTTTAGAAGTTTTTTTAAGGTTAAGAAATGTGCTTTCATGTTTTTAAGATGTTGAAAATCAATAGTTGCCTGATAATTAATATTTTACTAAAAGGTGTAAATGTTTTATCAATTCTAAGTGAAATATTGTTCAATTAATTCTCAAATCGTAAAAACCTTTTCTCAAATCGTAAAATATTGTGCAATTATTTTAAAAGCATTCTCAAATCGTAAAAATATGACTATGTTTATAGCTGAGCTGTGAAAGCATGTTAATGAATTTTGTTTTTTCAATACTGCCTGCAATCATCTGCTTACTTGGAGCAATTATCCTTTTTATGAGCAGTAAGAATCAGTTGTCTAAAAGATATCTGTCGTTTTTTCTATTGCTCTCCTTTGTCAATTATTTGACCCACGCTGCTTACTTTAATCATCAATATGAGCTTTTTGCTTTTTTAGACAATTTATGGATTTTTACATCTTTGGCTGCTTATCCGCTTTTTTATTATTACATACGATTGCTTACTGTTGATGAGAAAATCAATTGGAAGTGGAGTTATATTTTATATCCGGCTGTTTTGCTTTCGATTTTTTCCTTTGTGCTTTATTTTGCCATGTCACCATCCTTCAAAGAAGCTTATGTATATGGCGTAATGTATCAGAAAGATGCTTATGATATTAATACCATTTTTATCATAAAACTTCAAATAATCAAAAACACTTTGTTTAAAATTATCTTTATTATTCAAGTCCCGTTATACGCTTTTTGGGGTTGTCGCATGTTAAGGAATTTTGATCACAAGATGAAAAATTTCTATTCAACAATAGGGCATAAAAACATGAGTAAAGTCAGATGGGTATTGCTTGCTTTTGTGTTTGCCTCGATCGTATCCATTACATCAAGCGCTGTTGGGAAAGATTTTTTTATTAATAAACCAAACTTGTTGATTATTCCGGCCATAACCCACTCACTATTTTTAGTTGCAATTATTACAGTCGGCTATTTTCAGGATTTCACAATTATTGAATATAATAAAGATGCGGCTTTAGTACAAAGTCAAGACATAGATAAGGCAGAACAGCCCCCGGAACAAAATAAGGATTGTGAAAACGTAACAAAACAGTGCCTTGAAGATTTATTACAATCAAAAAAAATCTTCACTAATCTTCATTTACGCATTACAGATGTTGCCCAGTTATTGGGCACCAATCGCACTTATGTTTCGCGCATTGTCAACGAAGAGATGAAAACAAATTTTTGTGATCTGATAAACCGTTATCGAATTAACTATGCTAAAGAGCTGATGGATAATCCAGAAAATAAATATTTATCCCTCCACGATATTGCGATTAGTTCCGGTTTTGCAAGTATCAGTTCTTTTTACAGGGTATTCACTGAAATGGAAAAAAAATCTCCCGGTAAATACAGGGAAATAAAAGGATAAGTATCATGAATTCTTATCAAAACTCCTTTATTCCATGATACAAATTCTGCTTTTGAACATATGCTTAATTGTTCTAATGCTTACAGATAGCTGATATTTGGGTTTATGAATTAATCAATTCAGTGTCTTGATTATTAGAGTTATATCAATGTTTAATGTCGTATTGTTTAAATATCTTTTCAAGAATGTTTTTCTTGAAAAATGCTACTATGAAATTTTTATTAGTTTTGTTAGCCTAAAAAGATGAATAGTATTAATAGATTCTTGAAGATTTGAAAAATACCTGTAAGCATGTCTCGTTCTAAATTGTTTTTAGTACTTCTGACTATTCTTTCTTATTATTCAGCCCGCAGCGCTGATTGGCCTATGTGGAGATACGATTCTGCACGTTCAGGATATACCCCCGAGCAAATTGACGGTCAACTATTCTTGCAATGGCAAATTTCCTATGGCGAGCGCGAGCCGGTGTGGGACGATCCGCTGAACCAGGACTTGATGAAGTATGACCGGCTATTTGAACCTGTTGTTGCTGATAATAAGCTGTTTGTAGGGTTTAATGATCAGGACAAGGTTGTAGCATTGGATTTGAAGTCGGGGAGGGAATTGTGGAGTTTTTATGCTGACGGGCCGGTCAGGTTGCCGTTGGTTTACAATAAAGGAAAATTATATTTCACGGGGGATGATGGTTACTGCTACGCACTTGATGCGGGCAATGGTGAAACAGTCTGGAAGCGTTTGCTTGCCCCTTCCGGTAATTTACTGCTCGGCAACAAACGGCTCATTTCCATGTGGCCGGCAAGGGGTGGTATTGTTGTAAAAGATGATATCATTTATACGGGAGCCAGTATTTTTCCTTTGATGGGAACTTATATTTATGCGCTTGACGCTTTAACCGGAGAAATTATTTGGAAAAATGAAGGCTCAGGCAGTAACTATATTTTGCAACCACATCGCTCTCCTGCATTTGCTTACGTGGCGCCACAGGGGCCGTTCACCATTTCAGGCGATAAGCTATTGGTGGCAGGCGGGCGTTCGCTTCCGGCAGCTTTCAACATGAAGACAGGCGAAGAACTTCATTATAAACTTGCTGAAAGTGGAAAAACCGGAGGTGCATATACTTTTGCTAACCGCGAAGTTTTTTTTAACCATCATCGGAAAAGGGCAACCGTAATGTATGATGCCGAAACCGGTAATAAAATTTCAATGTCAGGTGAATATCCGGTGATTGATGGAAATACCTTTTATTTTTCAGGAGAAAACATTTGGGCGGCACAGTTGAATTCAGAAAAAAAATTGGATACACTTTGGGTTTCAGAATTTTCTGCAACCAATGATTTGATTAAAGCCGGTGATTGTCTTTTCGCAGCCGATAGCACGGGGATAAAAGCGATTAAACTCTCTTCAGGGAAAGCGCCCGAGGTTTACTGGAACTACCGTTCGCCAAAAATTATTGACCGGCTTGTGGCTGCCAACGGAAAGTTGATTGCCGTAACCAACGATGGAACCATTATGGTTTTTGGAACAGAACCGACCAAAATGGCGAAAAGCGTTTCGGGTATTCATCCTGTGTTGCAGTTTAAAACCGGCAAAGCAGCTGAAATAATTGAGGCAGCAGGCGTTGATGAAGGATATGCTTTTGTTTTGGGAAGCAAGGATATTAAACTTATCAAAGGACTTTTAGCCGGCTCTTCATTGAACCTGATTGTTTTCGAAAAAGATTTAAAAAGGATTCAATATCTCAGAAAATATTTTGACCGTGCCGGAATTACTGCCGGAAGGGTAAGTTTTCACCATTTTGGTGAAGAATTTCCATTACTACCCAAATATTTTTCGTCACTGACCGTTGTTACTGACCCTTCATACATTTGGTTTAGCGAAAAAGAAGTGCTGGAACAGCTTTATGAAACTACCAGACCATACGGCGGTAAAATTATATTGAGTTTTAAAAACAAAAAAAGGGATCAGAAGCCAATTCTGGAAAATTTTGCCCGGCTTAATCTATTCGGATTGAAATCAGGTAAAATAAGCGGAATAACTGTGATTTCCAGAGAAGGCGCTTTGCCGGGCGCTTCACCCTGGACTCACAACAACGGGGATATTGCAAACACGGTAAAATCTGATGATCAGCTTAAGGCGCCACTTGGTGTTTTATGGTTTGGCGGAAACTCAAATCTGGATGTGCTCCCCAGACACGGACACGGACCTAGTGAGCAAATCATTGACGGAAGGCTTATTATTCAGGGAATTAATTGTTTGAGCGCACGCGATGTTTATACAGGCAGAGTACTTTGGAAACGGGAATTTGAAAAATTGAAGGATGATAATTGGAAGGTGTTTTATGATGAAACGTACGATGAGGAAAATCCGCTTGATCCGAAATATAATCAGGTTCACCTGCCGGGAGCCAATGCACGGGGAACTAATTTTATCGTTACCAAAGAGTATGTGTATCTGATTGAAGGCAATAAATGCAATGTAATTGATATCCGTAACGGAGATATTGTTAAAGTTTTTGAAACCGGTGATGAGGAGACACAGCGATTAGGATATATAGGTATATATGAAGACCTGTTGATTTTGGGGAATAATTTTGCAGATTATGATGGAATGGAGAACGATTCAATGCGCATTAAAAAGCCAAAATTTACCGATTATAACCTTACTGCAAGCAAAGGTTTAATTGTTATGAATCGTTTTACCGGAAAGAAATTATGGAGTATTGATTCAAATTTTGGTTTTATTCACAATTCAGTCATTGCAGGCGAAGAGACTTTATTTTGTCTTGACAAACTCCCGCAATATTTGGAAACGAAACTTCGCAGGAGGGGAGAACCTTTCCCGGAGGGTGCACGACTGCTCTATTTTGATATACGAACAGGGGAAAAAATTCATGAAGAAACAGAAGATGTTTTTGGAACCTGGCTTGGTTATTCATCGCAGTACAACTTGCTTTTACAGTCAACACGACCTTCACGTGATATGCTGAACGGAGAAGGAGGGGATCGGATAATAGCTTATAATATCTTTACAAAAAAGAAAGTCTGGGACAAGGACATAAAATATGCAAATCCACCTATTATTCACAATGATAAAATTTATGCTGACGGTAAAGGTTTCATGCTGCTTACCGGTGAGCCGCTGCTGGAGACCGATCCGATTACCGGTGAAGAGTTGAAATGGAGCTTTAAGCGTGAACACGGGTGTGGTTATATAGTTGCGAGTGAATACCTGCTTACATTCCGCTCAGCGTCTGCAGGGTTTGTGAATCTTGATGCTTTTGAGGGTATAGGTAGTCTTGGAGGCTGGAGGGCAGGTTGTTCAACCAATCTGATTGCTGCTGACGGTGTTCTTAATTCACCTGACTTTACGCGGACATGTCAGTGTCCATACCAAAACCAGACTTCCCTGGCGCTTGTCAATATGCCCTGGATGTCGTATTGGACAAACAGCAATTATACATGGAACGGGAGCCTGATAAAAAGACTGGGGTTAAACCTGAATGCTCCGGGCGACAGAAGCTCTGACGATAATGTATTGTGGCTTGAATATCCTTATGTGTCAGGCACACCGCCCGAAATACCCATCGAAATAGATACCGTTGATTTTAAAAAAATCAGAAAAGAGCCGGTTTCAGTTTTTTCCGAAAAAACACCGTGGGTGAGTTCCAGTGCGCTTGCAGGGATTCGTTCAATTGAAATTACCCTTGCGGAAGAGATTGTGCCGGAATCAGCTTATACCATTAAGCTTTATTTTGCTGAACTTGAAGAGAAAAACCCGGGTGAAAGGGTTTTTGACATTGTTCTTAATGGGAATAAAGTTGAAAGAGAATTTGATATTGTGGAAGATGCCGGCAAAACGGATAAGGAAGTTATAAAATCCTTTTATTCGGTTAAAACCGGAAATAAACTCAGCATTGATTTGGTTCCTGTCAAGGGGAATACGTTGATTTCAGGAATTGAAATCATTCAGGAAATGTTAACAGACAGATGAAAGGAATGATGAAAACAAATTTTTTAAAAGTACTGATTATTGCAGCTGTTTTGAGTCTGGCTTGTACTACCAAAGTATCCGAATGGTTTCTGATTAATTCTGTTCCTGACAGATATAACCTGGTTTATTACCACAACAGTGAAATTTCTGAATCGGTTTCCAGGCAAAACCAAGAATTGGAGGGGCGCTTAAAAACTGCAAATGTTATTTTCAAATCTGTAGAAGACGAAGAAATTGAAAAGCCATATTATGCGCTTTACTACAACAATATATTGTTTTCTGAATATGCAGACTACAGCTCACTTAACGAAATTGAGCTTTCCCCAATGCGGACAGAAATTATTTCAGAACTGATGAACGGAAAGCTGACTGTTATGCTTTTTCTTAAAAGTGGTAATAGTGAGAAGGATGAAAAAGGTTTACAGGTGTTGAAAAAAACGATTGATGAATCACATTATGGAAGTATTATTTCCATTTTAGAATTGGACAGAAATAGTGTTGAAGAAAAACATTTTGTTTCTATGTTACTCAATGTTGAGAGTGATCTGATTGATATTCACGAGCCGATGCTGTTCGGAATTTTTGGGTGTTTCAGGGCGCTTGAACCGTTGCTTGCAAAAGGAATTTCAGAAGAAAATATAACCCTGATGATTGATTTTCTCAGTGCCGATTGCAGTTGTCTGATTAAAGACGACTTGCCGGGTATCAGTATTTTAAGTAAAGCAGACTGGGATGATCCAAAACCGGCGCTTGTCAATAAAATTCTTGAAGAAAAACCCTTTCTTGTTCATCATTAAATGCATCAGGATTCGATAAAACATAGCGATTCTCTTGAAGCAAGGCCCTTGCCCAAGTGGCTTACCGATCAGCGCGACGGACTGAATACTTATCAGCCGGAAATCAGAGTGATGAAAGACGACCATTCGCTAAGCATTTCGGTAATTTCAACCGGAGTGCTTATTTTTTTGATTGTCCTGGTGTTAACAATACATTTTCATTTTAAAAAGAAAAAATCATATAAGAAATGAATCCTTTAAAATTGGTAATTAAAGAGCTTCTTTTTCGCAGTGTCAATACTTTTGTGATTTTGCTGACGGTGATTGTGGCAAGCACTGTTTCTGTGGCTGTTTTCACTTTAAGCAAGGCGAGCGAAAACGAAACCCGAAAAATAATGCGTGAGCAGGGATTAAATCTCTATATTTTTCCCAAAGGAACAAACCTGATTGACTTTTTTACAGTAAATGATTCACCCACTTTCCCGGATAGCTACGTGGATACGCTTGCGGAATCCAAAACTTTCGATGCGGTGCGGCATCTGACCGGAATTCTTCAGATGAAATATCCCGATTGGATTGATCCAAACGGCTCCCGCCACCAGATACTTGTAGTTGGGTATAAAGATGAAGCGATGCAGCGATTTTTACCCAAGCAGCAGATTATGGGATATGATGTGGTTTCCGGGACAGTGCATGTGGGGTCTCTCTTGTCAAAAAACATTCCCGAAGGGGAATCCTTCAAAATTCAGGATAAAGATGGCAGTATGCGTGAATTTAAAATTGCCAGGCGTCTCGAAGAAGGCAAGGGGATGCTTGATCAGGGTGTTGCTTTTAATCTTGGCGATTTGCAAAACTTATTGGGAATGGAAGGGCAAATCAATAAAATTGAAGCGCTTGGCTGTATTTGCCACGATGGAAGGATAAAAAACGCAAGGCAACAGGTTCAGGGTATTTTTTCTGATCTGGAAGTTACCGAAATCGGCAGTATTGCCGATGCACGGGAAAATCAACGGCTGATGATGAACAAGTACGGTTCATTTCTCATTCCGTTTGTGATGCTTGCTGCTTTGCTGATTTCCGGTTTTCTTTTCTATTCCAACGTTACTGCACGTCGTTATGAAATTGGAATTTTGATTGCCACAGGAAAAAGTAACTTTTTTATTTTTCTGATCATTTTACTGAAAGCGTTTATTATTGGGCTGATTGGAAGTATTTCAGGCTTTTTTGCAGGCAGCCTGATTGCCAAATATTTTGGAATGGAGATTTTTAAATTCACTGCTCTGTCTATTAAACCCCTATGGAATTTATTTGGTTATTCTGTAGTGATTTTTCCTGTTTTATGGATGTTGTCGAGTTGGATTCCTGCTTTGCTGGCAACTCAGATAGATACTGCAAGAACACTTAGTCAGGAATAAAAGAAAAAACACATATGCTGAAAATCAACAATATAACAAAGAAATACAAAAAGGGAGAAGTAGTCTTTACGGCGCTCGAAGACCTGTCTTTCCATGTTGAAAAAGGAGATTTTATTGCAGTTGTAGGAGCGAGCGGTTCCGGAAAATCTACTCTGTTGCACACGGTTGGTGGATTAAATCGTCCCGATTCGGGACAAGTTCTGTTTGACGGACAAGATATTTATTCTCTGAAACGTCGGGAGCTGGATCTCTACCGTAAAAATCATGTAGGGTTCGTTTTTCAACAATTCCATCTGATGCCATACCTTACAGTTTATGAGAACATTAAGATGGTAACAACCAAGAATGACGACATTCAGGAAATTGAGAATTATCTTGAGAAATGTTCAATTTTACCTTTAAGAAATAAATATCCGGATGAACTGAGCGTTGGCGAAAAGCAGCGCACAGCATTTGTCAGGGCAATCATCACAAAACCGGAAATCCTGCTGGCAGATGAACCGACAGGGAATCTCGACCCGGAAAATAGTGAAATCATCATTAATTTGATAAAAGATTTCAACCGGAATGGCGGAACCGTTCTTTTGGTTTCACATGATCCAAATTCAAAGGAATATGCAAATCGCCGGATTGAACTTCGCGCCGGAAAGCTTCAGTAATTAATTTTCAACTATAATTTTAAAATTTTAAATCAAATGAGAAATTCATTTCATTTTTTAAGTGTTTTTATTTTATTTCTTTTTTTTACTCAGGCATTGTATGCACAACAATATCACAGTGTTAAAGGATTTGTTTATGATGCGGAAACGAATGAGCCGATTCCCAATGCAAGCCTGGTAATCTCCAATACTCAAACAGGAACCAGCTCCAATTCGGATGGACATTTTGAATTGCGTTTGGGCTCCGGGAAATACACGATTCGCGTGAGTTCAGTAGGTTTTTCAGACAGGGAGATTTCTGTAACTGTTCCTGTAACATCTTCCGATCCTTTGAAGGTGGCACTGAAACCTGCAAAACTTCAAATTGGCGAAGTAGATGTTTTTGGCAGCTATTTTCTTCCGGACAGGGACACTTCAGTGAACAGGATTCCGGCATCAATCCTGACGGCAATGACAACAGTCAGCACGCTTGAAATTGAAAAACAAGGGGCTGTCACGTTAGTTGACGCGTTGAAATATGTTCCGGGAGGCTGGACGGAGACCCGTGGGCGGAAAACGAAGCAGTTTTTCACAATCAGAGGACAGAAATATCCCTATCCCGATTATTCCATCAATGGAATCTGGCAAAAAGAATTTGAAGAAACCGGATATTTTATTTCAGCGCTGGATATTGAATCGGTAGAGATTGTTCGTTCGAGCAGCGCGCTGGTCAAGGGTTTGTCGGGACTTACCGGAGTTGTGGACGTGAAAACAAAACAGCCCGAGCGCGAAACCATTTCCTTACTTGCCAAATATGGAGAGTTGAATAACTATTTCACCAATTTGCAGTATGGTAATAAAATTAATGATTTTTCATTCAATACTTCGGTTGCATTTTTTGGAACTGACGGACCCAAAGATAAAAACGGAAAAGAGCAAATCGGAAATTTTCATGGTACGCTTGACTGGAAAATCAGCAACAAAGCAAAGCTTTCAGCCGGTGCGACCTATATCAACGGATTGCGTCAGCTCACAAGCATTGACAAAGAATCCGGAACTCCAAACCTTGTAAACCGCATTGAAAAATATGACCCGGTTCGGACGCTTTTAAGTTATGCCAAACTGAATTTTTACGGAAACAAAGGTTCTGAAACCGAATTGCAGACCAACATGGCTATTCGCAAAGTGGATTTTTTAAATTACAATATTTCACAGGATAAAGAAGATTGGCACAAGGAAAACGATTGGGAATATGGATTGAATATTCTGCACAATCAGCCGTTGAGTAGTACAAATACCCTTCGTGCTGGCGCATTGTACAACCACTGGGTTGCTCCCGAAGGAAAACGCTATTACGTAGGCAACAAATGTGATGTCCATACTTTTTCAGCTGTTTTGGCGGATGAACAGAAAGTTGGAAAGTTTCAGTTTGATGCAGGAGTACGCTTGATAGGTGGACATATCGTGGAGTGGGGTGGTTTTGGCATTGAAGGCAGTGCAGGAGGATTTGGCAACGTTGAGCCGATAAAAGATCAGGCAGTGCCCGTTGAATGGCAATCGGTGCTTGGTGCAACTTACATTCTTTCCGGGGCTTCATCTTTACATTACAATTTTTCCGGAGGTACTGTAGCTCCTCGCAAAGGAAGTCTGAATAACGAAGGTGTACGACCTGATAATGAAGGGCGTTTTCAGCATGATCTGGGATTTAGATATAAAACCCAAAACCGGAGTGAGTTTTCAATAGGTTCTTTTTTCACCAAAAGGAATCATGCCATTGATTTTAGTGGTGAAACCATTATCACCGAAAATGATTTGGAGATGGAGCTTTATGAAAATGTTGATAAGCGCAGTTATGGCGTTGAAATGTCTGCAAAATTTAATGTGCCGGCATTGCACAGTTATATTTTTGGGAACGCTCTTTTGATGAAAGCTGAAAAGGAATTGAATGGTGAGATGACAGAAGATGAACAATTGCCAAAAGTGGTGTTGAATACAGGATTGTATTTTGATTACCACCGGTTTGATGCCAATATTTTTGTTAATTACACCGGTGCATATACAAATAACCGATTTGTAAATCAGAATTGGATAGCACAGAATGGCGATTATGGTCTTGGCGATTTTATATCTGCCGATGCCACTTTTGGTTATACCTTTTCAGGAAAAATTACCGCACGAATATTTGCTGAAGTGAAAAATATTTTGAATAAAAATTACATGACAGTTGCAGGATATCCCGATCCCGGAAGACTATTTCAGATAGGCGTGAAGATTACAAGCTTATCAAAATAATCTCTCTTGAATACGCCACTTCATGAAGTTTTTCAGTTCGTTGTTATTTTTTGATACTACACTGATATAGTCTTTGTATCATTTTGTTCAAATAAAAAAAAGGCTTCGGTTTTTTAACCCGAAGCCTTTTTTATAAACTATGAATTTTTTCCTGTTATATGGCCAC
>CAZVAD010000056.1:0-16494 GCA_964624645.1 uncultured Mariniphaga sp. | reverse complement strand
ACGGATGACACAGGTGCAAGCAGTACGGATTAACACGGATAGGAAAAAGTTATTTAAAATCCTGAAATCATAGATTGCCACTAAGACTCTAAGACACAAAGAAGCACAAAGAATATTTTAGTGAAAACTTAGTGGCTTGGTATCTTTGTGGCTAAAGATTAAGCCTTCCTTCTCCCATTCCAAGGAGGAAGCTCTTGGGAAGGCTTCTTTACTTTGCCAACTCCAGTCCAAACATCAAAGCAGAACTGTTTACAAGCGTATGCACCAGCGCTGCATAAAACACATTTCTTGTTTTGAGCCAGGTGTAACCGTACGCCCAGCCGGCAATAGAAGCAAAACCAATAAATATTATTGACCCGGAATGGTAGTGAACCAGCCCGAAAATGACACCGGTAATAGCCAGTGAGGTATAAGTACCCGCACTGAATCTACCTGACTTTTCAATAAAAAATGCTGCCAGGAAAATTAACAGCGTAACCAGTGCAGGGAACCATTGCATACTGCCTTTCAGCGTGTAGCCGACCAGAATGGAAAGTAAAAACAGAACCCCCAGCCCCCACTTCCAAAAAGCCATCCGGTTTTTTGCCCGGTTAATTCGTTTTTCAAGTATATTTTGTAAAATTCCCCGGAAAAACAGCTCCTCAAAAAGTGCTGTATGCAGAAATGTGGTGATGAATACCAACACAATCTTTTTAACAAGCGGGAAATCAAAAACTTCATGTCCTTTAATCCGAATGAAATCCACGGAATAGCCGATGATGAAAACAAAAACATAAAAGGCAAGCCAGACCCACACCGAAGTGAACAGGCTTTTCCATTTGAATTCAGGAAAAAACCCCACATCATCCAGTCCTCTGACCACCACGAAAGCATAAACCGCCGTCAGCATCATTACAATCCGGTAAACCGAATCAAAACTGTTGCCACTAACCGGAAGGTTCCCGGACGGTTTTGCATTAATCAAGGTGATTGGAAGCAGGAAAACTACGAATGTGACAAAATCAAGCCAGTCAATCCGGGTTTCATGTTTTCTTCCTGCTGCAAAAACAAGTACGGGAAAAAACACCAGATAGGGCACCATGGAAACTACTCCCCGGAAAGGATTCTGCTGATTGAGAAGCAAATATCCGAAATACAAAATGATCAGCGCTGCGGGAACAGCCAATATTTTTCCGATAGCGCTGCCGGACCACTTTCTCAAACCGGCTGAAACCTTTTCTCTTCCAATGGAAAAGAGGATAAAATAAAACACCATGAAAAACGGAAGCGCGATTAGCATTCCGGGAAGGACATCCGGGTTACTGTTGTAAAATACAAAAAGCAATGTTAGCGCAATAGTCCAGTAAAAACTGCTCCTGGTTTCCCTCAGCATTTGTTTGTCAAAAGTCATTTTTAATTTTTTCATAGAATTATAACATGATCAAAGCGTCGTCAATCGATTGGCAAAATTAAAGGAAAATCCCGGAATCAGTTTTGAAACCGATGCACTATTTTTCTGTTTAGGCAAAAAAGAGAGACCTTTAGGGAGACTATTTTAAATCAACGAAATGAGAACCCCTGCAGTGACGGCAGAACCAATAACCCCTGAAATGTTGCTTGCCATGCAGTATTGCAGAATATGGTTTGCCGGATTGTACTTCAGCGCCATTTCATTGGCAACACGCGAAGCCATCGGCACAGCGCTCAGTCCTGTGGCGCCGATCAGCGGATTGATTTTCTTCCGGACAAAAAGATTATAAATTTTCACAGCAACAATGCCACCGGCAACAGAAAGAGCAAATGCAACAAAACCACCGACTACAATACCCAAAGTTTTGGGAGTCAGGAATACCTCGGCAGTCATGGTTGCGCCAACACTCAGTCCAAGAAAAATGGTGGCGGTATTCATTATGGAGCCACTTGCTGCATCAGCCAGCCGACTGGTTGAAGTACCAATCTCTTTCACCAGATTTCCAAACAACAGCATCCCTAATAACGGCACTGAGGAAGGCACAAAAATGGCAACCACAGTTCCTAATACAATGGGAAAAATGATTTTCACCGCTTTCAGGTTTTTGATGGCATGTTTCGGTGGAAATTTTTTATCCATTTCCCGCATATTGATGGAAAACTCTTTTTTTGTCATCAGAGCATTGGCTACCAGCGGGATAATCACCGGCACCAGCGCCATATAGGAATAGGCGGCAATGGCTATGGGACCTAAAAGATGCGGAGCCAGTTTTATGGTTGTATAAATCGCCGTAGGCCCGTCAGCGCCACCGATAATTCCAAGTGATGCCGCTTCATTCAGACTGAAACCGAGCATAACGGCGCCAATCAAAACCGTAAAAATTCCAATCTGCGCCGCTGCACCAAAAAAGGCAAGACGCAGATTTCTCAGCATCGGCCCGAAGTCGGTGAGCGCACCAACCCCCATGAATATAATGGGCGGCAGAAACCCTGTTTTGATCAAGGAATAGTAGAGAAAATTTAAAATCCCGTATTCATTCGCAATTTCAAACAGGTTTTTGTAGCGTCCGTCTCCCAGTTCGATGTTGGCCGCATCCACGATACCCATCTCGGCGCCGGGAAAGTTTGCCAGCAAAACGCCAAATCCGATGGGGATAAGCAACAGAGGCTCATACCCTTTCTTGATGCCAAGATACAGCAGGACAAACGATATAATCCACATGATGACAGTCTGGTAATTGATTGCACCAAAAGCTGTCATGTTAAATAAATTGGAAAGAATTTCCTGCATACTGTTATTGCAATTTAAAAATTACGTCATCTTCATCAACCGAATCTCCGTTATTCAGGCAAATTTCAACCACTTCACCCGCCTCTTCAGCAACAATTGCATTATAGGTTTTCATGGATTCAATATAGCAAACCGTGTCCCCCTGTTTTACTTTATCGCCGATTTTCACCGCTCTTTCAGAAGGCTCCTTCGTCAAATAAAATGTACCTTCAAGGGGCGATGAAATCTCAATCAGCTTTCCGGTTGGATGGGCAGGTTTCACGGGGTTCTGTTCTGCACTTGCCAAATCGCTGCTTTCCGGTGAGTCAGCTTCGCCATAGGAAACCCTTACCATATACTTTTCACCGTTTACATCAATGTTCAGCTGTTTGGGTTCAAATGTGCCAACCGGCGCTGAAACGGAAGGTGCACCTGCCGTTGCTTCCTCAGCCTTGAGCCGGGCAAGGTCTGCTTCAAAGGCTGTTTTTGCCTGCCCTGATTTATAAGCGCGGTACTGCTCCGGATGCATGGCCAGCTCAAACAACTCTTCATCATCCTGTCCGAACTCCCAGTTGTTTTGCTTCATTTCGGCACGGAACTCATCCAGTTTGTCGGGATAGAGATCCTGCGGATTTCCGGTATAAAACTCTTTTCCCTGTTCCTCAGCCAGTTTAATAATATCAAGATGAAGTTTTCCGGGGAGTTTGCCGGCTTTGCCCAAAATCATGTCCCAGATATTGTCGGCAATCATTGACCAGCGTGCTCTCCCCTTTTCAAGCTGAAGAACATTCATCAGTGCAAGGTTTTTCACATACTGGCTGAATGGAGTTACCAGCGGCGGATAGCCCAGCATCGGCCAGATATGGGCAACTTCGTCAAACAGCATAATCAACAGATCGTCCTGAGTGATTTCGGGCTTTCCGTTCTTTACATACCATTTATTGAGACTTGCCAGATTATCTTCAAGGTCGGCCATCAGGCTTCCCATCATGCCGCCGGGCAATCCGGGCCCGATGAGCAGCGAATTCATCATCCGGTTTTTCGGATTGATATAATATCCCAGAAAATCATCCATAAAACTCTGGGTCAGAGCACGTGCGTGCATATAAGCTTTCATGTTGATTTCGGGTACCCTGAAACCGGCATCCTTCAGCATAGCCTGTACAGCCAGAATATCGGCATGGCCTGTACCCCATGAAAGCGGTTCCATGCCAACATCAATGTATTCGGCGCCTGCGCGGGCTGCTTCAAGAATGGATGCCATCTGGAATCCCGGCCCCGCATGGCCATGATACTGCACCGATATTTTCGGATGCCTGTCCTTGATTGTTTTTATCATTTTGCCGAGAAAAGCGGGTCGCCCGATTCCGGCCATATCTTTTATACAGATTTCATCCGCACCCATTTCAATGAGCTGATCCGCCATTTGGGTAAAATAATCAACCGTATGCACTTCGGAGACGGTTACGCTCAGGGCAGCCTGTGAAATCATTCCGCCTTCCTTTGCATATCTGATGGAACCTTCAAGGTTGCGCACATCATTCAAACCGCAAAATGAACGGGCAATATCAGTGCCTTGCTTCTTTTTCACTTTGAACATCAGCTTTCGTACATCGGCGGGAACCGGACTCATGCGAATACCGTTGAGCGCCCTTTCCAGCATGTGGGTCTGAATTCCTGCATCATTGAAAGGTTGCGTCCACTCGCGGGTTGCAATGTTGGGGTTTTCGCCGAACAGCAGGTTGATCTGCTCAAAGCCGCCACCATTAGTCTCAACCCTTGAAAAACATCCTGTGTCAATAATTGCAGGAGCTACCTTCACCAACTGGTCAACACGGGGCACATATTTCCCCGATGATTGCCACATATCACGATATAAAAGACTGAATTTTATTTCTCTTGCCATGGTATATTTTATTTAAATACTTTCTTTTTCAATTTTATCCACTTTACCTTTTCCACCTGTAACAATTTCAACAGCTGCAACAATTGCAGCCAATGTTCCTGCCGGAACCGACTTTAAATTATCTCCGGCTTTAACAACTGCTTCCGGTACGGGAAGATATTTATTGGTGAGCCTTATAATCAGACCTCCAATAATCACCAACAGCCAAAGGATTAAAAATACGGTTATCGTTCCTGTTATTAACAGTATTAATGCACTACTCAAGTTCTGACTCATATTCGAAATCATTTTAAAAAGTTTAAAATAAACAGCATACAGAAACATGTCGGTGATTTTCCGTTAGCGTAAACGGGTCAGGTAAAAAATTTTCAGCGCTATTTTCACTTCAATGCTGATAAATTTTCATTACACATTACCATTCAGTGTTTTGCAAATTGCAAATAGAAAACAGATATTCACTCAAAACAAAGATGGTTGCTTTTTTTCATTTTAGATTAAATAGCGGCTAAATAGCAGTATGATTTAAAATAGTTTTAATAGCAAACAGAAACTTTTATGAACAAATGTTAATGAAAGCACAAAACTGTTTCTCATTCATAATCAAATAAATTCTAAATTCAGCCTCCTATTAAAGTTGTTATTCCGCACTTTAAGAAATCTTTCCTATTTTTAACGACACAATTTTGAATAAAAAAATAATGGCTGAAATTCCAATTTATGGGAAATATGTGATTCCATCCGAAGAACAACGGATATTTTCAGGTGGAAAATTTTCTTTGGCAGTGAAAAGGGAAGATGAAGGCTGGCTGGTTTTGCATAAAAGCAATCAAAAAAATGAAAAGAAATTTATCCCGGATTTTTCGGATGCCGATTATTTTAAAACCGGAAAATCGGATACGCTGCGTCTTCTTCCGGCGCTGCCTGAAAAACCTTTGATTTTCAAAGGAGACAAGCTACATATTTCGCCCCGCCAAAAACTGACATTCTTCGTGAAAATCCCGCTGAATGTTCAAGTCTATTTTTCAAAGATACAAGCGGAAAACCTGCTCACAGAAATTCCACCGGTCAGATTAAACCATTCCTGGTTTGGAGAGCCACACAACGGCGAACCTGCCTTTGCGATGAATTCAGCCACATGGAAGTCCCTGAATGAAATGGAGCTTTCTCCTTTTGAAGCAATCTGCCCCATTTCTATTTTCAATAATTTTCCCGGAGTGTTGGAAGTGGAAAGACTTATCATAAGGGTGGAGAATATGGCGATTTATAAGAGTGGAGATAAACTTTTCACAAGTGTTTTGTCCATTGAATATAAAGGGAAAAATATAATCAGTTCGGCAAAATACAGCTTTTCAAAAGCTTTTCACGGTGAAAAACCGGAGATGGTTGTGAAACCGCGGGCGGTTACAGAAAACAACCTGAAAAAAATAAATTTTCATTTTATTAAAAACCTTACAGGCTGGAGTTATGAATTTTGAATGGCAACAATATTTCAACATCGAAACGCTTGAAAAAGCAATTCGCATCCTGCTGATTATCGCAATCGGCACAACAATTATTTACTCCGTAATATTTTTCATAAAAAAAATATTGCCGCTGAAATGGCCAAAGCAACGGAAAATGATCATCAACCGGACTATCCGGTACACCGGTTTTACCATCCTGTTTCTCATTGTAATTTCCGAATTAAAAATCAATCTGGTTCCCATTTTTGGCGCTGCCGGATTGATTGGTCTGGTTGTGGGCGTGGCTTCCCAAACAAGCATCGGGAATATTGTAAGCGGTTTTTTTCTGGTGTCTGAAAAATCTTTTGAAATCGGCGATGTCATTCGCTTAGGAGACATAACCGGAACAGTTCTGAGCATTGACCTGCTTTCCATTAAAATGAGAACTGCCGATAACCTGTTTGTCCGGATTCCCAATCAAAAGGTCATCAGCAATGATATTACAAACTTCACCCGTTTCGATATCCGGCGGATTGACCTTGTGATCCGGGTGGCATATAAAGAAAATCTGGAAAAGGTCAAGCAAATTCTGATCAATTCCGCAAAACAAAACGACTATTGCCTGGATGAGCCGGAGCCGGTGATTATTTTTCAGAACTTCAGGGATGGCGGTATTGAAATCACCTTGGGATTTTGGGTGGATCGTAAAAATACTACGGGTGGAAAGAATTCACTGATGACCGAAATTCAGGAAGCTTTTGAAAAGGGAAACATTAAAATGGCGATTCCGCACATGATTCTTCACACAGAAGAACAGAAGGGATTTTAGAAAACAGACAGCAAACAGGAATAAACTGAACTTCAATGCATATCAATCCGTTTCTCCTTTGTTCCGGAGAAAAAATCTGAATTTGAACAAACTTTATTTTCATTCGAAACGTTTGGATTAGGACTAAAAATAAAAATCACTTTGAAAAATTTAAAAATGAAATATAAAAATAAAAAACAACAACACTACAGGCAACTGACACTCGGGGAAGAAATATTCAACAGCATTACCCATGGAATCGGCGCTTTGCTCAGCATTGCAGGCCTGGTTATTCTCACCGTTTTTGCCGCTAAAAAAGGCGATGCATGGCACATCGTGAGCTTTTCCATTTTCGGCACAACCATGGTGTTGTTGTATCTTGCCTCCACGCTCTATCACAGCTTCACGAAAGAAAGCATCAAAAACCTTTTTGCCCGTTTCGATCATTCGGCAATTTTTTTACTGATAGCCGGAACTTATACCCCGTTTGTGCTGACAACCATTCGCGGCCCTTTCGGCTGGGTGATGTTTGGGATAATCTGGGCACTTGCCGTTGCAGGCATTGTCATCCGCTCCATTTACCTCACCCGCTTCCGCAAACTGATGATGTGGCTTTACCTCGCTATGGGATGGATGTTTTTGATTGCAATCGTTCCCATAGTGAGAAATCTTCCGGCAAGTAGTATTGCGTTTCTTTTTATCGGCGGCGTGTGCTATTCGGCGGGCGTCATTTTCTATGCCTGGAGAAATCTGAAATACGGACACGGAATCTGGCATCTGTTTGTCATGGCCGGCACCATCATGCACTTTTTCTCTGTTTTATACAGTCTTCACTGAAAAGAGCCATTGATAAAAATTTTCCGATATTTGCCGAAAATTACATAAAAGCATCATACTGAAATGAAGTTTTTGAATCCCGGCTTTTTGTTTGCTCTTTTTGTTGTTGCCATTCCTGTCATCATTCATTTGTTCAGTTTCAGGCGACATAAGACCGTGTATTTCAGTCATGTTGCCTTTTTAAAGGATATCAAAAAGGAATCTCAGAAAAAATCGCGGCTGAAACAGCTGCTCATGCTGCTGGCGCGCATTCTCACCCTCATTTTTCTTGTTTTTGCATTTGCGCAACCCTATATTTCTTCTGAAAACAATGAGCCCAAGGCAGCGGGTGATGTAATTGGCGTATATATCGACAACTCATTCAGTATGAATGCCCTTTCAGCGCAAGGACAGCTTCTGGAAGTTTCGAAAAACAAAGCTGCGGAAATTGCACAATCCTATCCTGCCGGAACGCGCTTCAAACTGCTTACCAACGATTTGAATCCGAGGCAGCAACATATTTTCAACAAAGAGGAATTTATCCGTCAGCTTTCCGATATCAGGCCATCGGCAGCCATGACCACACTCTCGTCCATTCACAACCGGTTTGAATTGCAAAATAAACTACACGACAACGAGACCGCGGGAACCCTCTATTTCATTTCCGACTTTCAGCGAAATATTACCGACCCGGAAAACTTTTCCGGGAAGTCGGTTTTCAGCTACTTCCTGCCGCTTATTCCCAATCAGGTGAATAATCTTTATATTGATTCCGTTTGGGTGGAAGTGCCGGCACATGGGCTGAATCAGGAAGAGACAGTATTCGTGAAAATAAAAAACAGCTCCGATGAAGATTATTATGACCTTCCGCTCCAGCTTTACCTCAACGATTCATTGAAATCAATCACCAACTTTTCGGTGGAAGCACGCAACGACATCACCACCAGTCTAAAATATAAGAACAGCTCCTCCGGAATTCAGATGGGGAAAGTGGAAATCACCGATTATCCGTTCACCCACGACAACACGTGGTATCTCAGCTATTTTGTGGAACCTAAACTGAAGGCTCTGGCCATTTACAACAATAACAGCGAATCGCAGGAAGGGCTTGCATACCTTTCAGCGCTTTTTGAAGAGGATGATTACGTGGAGCTGGAAACAATGGATATTCTCAGTCTCCAAATCAGCAAACTGAACGAAAGCAATGCCATTTTCCTGATTAATCCCGATCATTTTTCTTCCGGCTTTCTGAATGAACTTGAAGCTGCCGTTAAAAACGGCACATCCGCAATTTTATTTCCGGAACTTACCCGGCCAATCTCCGTAAACAACCAGTTTTTGTCAAAATTTGACGCCAGTCTGATTTCGGGAGCCGATACCTCCAAACAGGAAATTTCGGGGATTGATTTCGACAATCGCTTTTTTCTGAATGTTTTCCGCGAGCGGAAAGAGAATGCCAAACTGCCTGAGATTGACGGACATCTGAAATTTTCAGAAAATATCCGCACCGGTGAAACCGGATTGCTCTGGTTCCGGAACGACGACAAGGCGCTTTCCTTCCTTCCCTATGGAAAAGGGAAAGTGTGGATTTTTTCTTTCCCGCTGAACAAGAAAAATGAAGCTTTTGCGCGGGATATTCTGTTTGTACCGTCAATCTATAACATTGTGCTGAACAGCCTTCCCGATCAGCAGATTTCGCATATCATCGGGCGTGAGCAAGCCTTGCTTTTGCCACGCAGCATCAGCGCCGATGCAGGCTCATCCCTGAAAATTGAAAATCAGGAAACCGGCGAAAGTTCCATTCCGGGGATTACGGTCTCGCAGCAGGGCCTCCGGCTCGACTTAGGTGATTTTGCCGGAACAGCCGGGCATTATCTTGTGAAAAATGAAGATCGGATTGTGGCTTCCTATTCGTTCAACTACAACCGGAATGAATCGGATTTAAGGTATTTTTCACCGGATGAACTGAAGGAACGCATCAAAATGGCGGGAATTGAAAACGCTTCCGTGCTCACGGATATCTCCTCAAATTTCAGCGATACGCTCCGGCAGATTCAAAAAGGGAAACAACTCTGGAAATGGTGTATCTTTCTTTCCCTGCTGTTCATTCTGGCCGAAGTTGCCATTGCACGTTTCTGGGGAAAAATCAAATGGCCCGTTTTCTCCAAAAGAAAACGTCAACCGGGGAAAACCGAATAATAATTAATTTTCTGCAAAACGTGACAAGCCCACAATCCGCTTGCGTACCACTTCATAATTTCTTTCGTAGCTAATTACCGAAACGCCCTGATTCATATAGCCTCCAAATTGGGAAACCTTCTCAAGATTGTAATTTCCCTGTGAAAGATGAACGTGATGGTACGGAAGGCAATCCCGAAAATCCCTGCCATAATTTTTCAGGGCGCTCAAAAAATAGAAAGCCACATCATAGCCTTGTCTGCCGAAATTCCCGGGTTCTGTATAAAAATTCTCCTTGAAATTATTCAGAAAACGGATAGTCGCCGGGTGACTGTAATCCACCCAATAAGGAGTAATATATTTCAGTTTCAGGTTGTGAAAAAACTCATTGGAAATACTCTGGAACTGCTCATAGCGGTTAAAACCAATCAGCGTGATGGAATATTTCCCCACAAGATTATTGATATTCGACAAAATGACGCTTAAATCCCCTTCATTCAGCGAAGTAACCAAAACAACATTTTCTTTGTCGGGAGAAAAAACCCGGCCAAATCCAAACGGCCCTTCGCGGCTAAAATCATAAACCTGATGCTGCATTCCGCCCGGCTGCCCCCAATAACCTGAATGACTGAGCCTCTCCTTCACCATATCCACAACCTTTTCTTCGGCGCCACGAACAGAATTTGCAGTTTTCACCACAACAAAATTGCTGTTGAAATACTCTTCTGCGATAAGTTCTGCCGTTTTGAGATAGAGAAAGTCGCGGGTGGGATTTACCTGATAAAAATGAGCATTCGACTGAATCTCATCAGATTGCGAGGAGAGCGGCGAAATCATCGGAATACGGTTTTTTGAAGCAATGGAAGAGACTTCGTTCTGCACCTGCGGATAAACAGGCCCGATAATTAAATCCGTTTGCAAAAAATCATCGGAATAGATGTATTCCCGGACAGAAGCAGGATTTTGCCGCGTATCCACAACATTCAGGCGAATGCGCATTCCGGCATTGCGCAGGGAATCAACTGCCAGCAGCACGCCTTCATAAAACTCAAGAAAATTCTCACTGTCGCGGTAAAATCCATAAAACACCTCTTCCGGTTCTTCCATTTCAACCTGAATTTCGTCACTTGCCTCAGCAGAATCAGTGGGCTGCACCTCTTCCCAAACAAGTTCACTTTCAAGCTTTCTGTTCAGGTTTTCATTTTCACTCACAAACAGCGGTAAAAACAGGGCTACATTGTAAGTTGGCTGAAATGTGTGGGATTTGATGGGTTTGCAGTAATCGGGGATAACAATTGGTAATTCAACATCATAAAAGCTGCTTTCAAACCGTGGAGTCTCAACCTGAAGCGAATCTTCTTCTGCTATGGGCTGAGTCATTTCTGCAACGGGTTCCTCAATTTTCCGGGGAATAAGAATCGTTTCGCCCTGCACCAGATTCCGGTTTTCAAGCTGCGGATTGAATTTCTTCAACTCAGGAATTGTTACATCATACTCTGTGGACAAGCGGTATAAAGTCTCTCCCGGCTGCACCTGATGCCGGGAAAAAGCATCCTCATTCACCGGCTCGGCAACGCTCAGTTCCGATTCCCTCACCGGAATTCTGATGGAAGCGCCGGCAGGAAAACCGGTTTCTAAAACCGGATTGACCGCTTTCAACTCCTCTTCGGTGAGCTGATATTTTCTGCTTATGGACCAGAGCGTTTCTCCCGACACAATGATATGCTCAAAGTAAGCGCCGCTTTCGGCAGCAATTCCCGAGGCTGGTTTCACAATCGGTTTTACTTCATTTTCAGGAGTTTCAGAAAATTCTTTTTCGCCTTCTCCTCCCGGAAGATAAATGATGCTCCCTGATTTCAACTCACGCGCTCCGGGGTTTAAAAATAAAATTTCACTTTCCGGAATATTGTAACGACGGGAAATGGAATACAACGTTTCCCCGGGTTTCACTTCATGCGTGCTGATTTGCTGCTTTTCTCCGGCCCCGTCTTTTACAGTTGCCGCAACTTTTTCTTCAGGCATGGCAGCAGGTTCGTCCCAACGGGGAATACGGATTTTTGCCCCTTTTTTGAACCGGCTCACTTCCGGATTAAAGGCGTAAATTTCTTCCACAGTAATTCCGAATTTGCGGGCAATGAAATAAGGGGTTTCCGTTCTGGAAGCAATTGTGAAATACTCAAAATGAGTGGGGTCTCCTTTTTGGTTTACAGGAATATTTTTCCAGTCGCTTCCTTCTGTATAAGGAACTTTAAGAATTTCACCAATTTGAATGCCTTCCGAAATATGAGGATTGTATTTCAGTATCTCATGCGGATCTGCCTGATACTTCTGGCTGATGGCAAAAATGGTTTCCCCCGTCCGCACCTGATGTAAAACGAATTTCTCACCCTGAATTACAATAATTTCATTTTCTTTTAACTGTTGTGCAGAAAGGTCGCAAACGAAAATTCCGGCAAACAGAAGAAAAAGAAAGTAATGTATGATTTTCATGTTTTTTGTAATTGAAAAATTTTAAATGCAACAACAGGAATACTCATCTTTTTGAAAAAAACAACCTAAAATGAATTTTCAGATGATTCATTTCCTTATTCAATGATTTTTAAAAAACGCTCAAAAATAACAAATATTGACTATCTCATTATTTTAAACGCTTCCATTTCACATTAATTTTGAATTCTTTCAGATACCAAACGGGCTGATTTTGCTTTGTAATTTCTAATTTTGTAGCTCAGGTTTTGTTAAAATAAAAATAAACTACATGCAGGAAAAAATTATCATTCTTGATTTCGGTTCACAATACACTCAACTGATCGGGCGGAAAATCCGGGAACTGAATGTTTACTGTGAAATTCATCCTTTCAATCACTTGCCGGAAATGGATGAAACCGTGAAAGGAGTTATTCTTTCGGGAAGTCCTTTTTCCGTTCGCGATGAAACAGCGCTCCTCCCCGACCTGACCGGAATCAAAGGAAAAATCCCTCTGCTTGGCATTTGCTACGGCGCGCAATACCTGGCACATTTTTTTGGCGGAGAAGTGGCGCCTTCAAAATCCAGAGAATATGGCAGGGCAAACCTTGTTTTTATCGAAGAAGAGTGCTCCCTGTTCAAAAATATTTCAGAAAACACGCAGGTCTGGATGTCCCACGGGGATACCATAATAAACCTGCCAGACCACTCCAGAATTACTGCATCAACTGAAAACGTAAAGATTGCAGCCTTTACAATTGAAAATGAGCAGACTTATGCCATCCAGTTTCATCCAGAAGTTTATCACACGACCGAAGGGCAACAGTTGCTGAAAAACTTTGCGGTTGATATTTGTGACTGCAAACCGGATTGGGCTCCTGCATCCTTTGTTGAATCCACAGTGAAACAGCTTAAACAGCAGCTTGGAAACGACAAAGTGGTTCTGGGGCTTTCCGGCGGCGTGGATTCTACGGTTACGGGGGTATTGCTGCATCGCGCGATTGGCAGTAACCTCACCTGCATTTTTGTTGACAACGGTTTGCTGCGAAAAAATGAATTTGAATCGGTGCTTCATTCCTATCAGGATATGGGACTCCATGTGATTGGCGTTGATGCGCGCAAAAAATTCTGGAATGCACTGAAAGGAGTTACCAATCCGGAGGAAAAACGAAAAATCATCGGGCATAATTTCATTGAGGTATTTGATGCCGAAGCACATAAAATCAAAGCGGTGAAATGGCTTGCGCAGGGAACCATTTATCCGGATGTGATTGAATCGGTTTCAGTCAACGGACTTTCTGCAAAAATCAAATCCCACCACAATGTGGGCGGGCTCCCTGAAAAGATGCACCTGAAAATAGTTGAGCCGTTGCGGCTGTTGTTCAAGGATGAAGTCCGCCGTGTGGGGAAAGCGCTGAATATCAAATCTGAGCTTTTGGGCAGGCACCCTTTCCCCGGGCCGGGGCTTGCTGTGCGGATTCTGGGCGACATTACCCCGGAGAAAGTGGCAGTTTTACAGGAGGCCGATGCCATTTTCATCAACGGTTTAAGGGAACACGGGCTTTATGATAAAGTCTGGCAGGCCGGAGTAATCCTGCTGCCGGTTCAGTCGGTGGGCGTGATGGGCGATGAACGGACTTATGAAAATGCGGTGGCTTTGCGCGCCGTGAACTCAACCGATGGAATGACCGCCGATTGGGTACATTTGCCCTACGAGTTTTTAGCAAAAATATCAAATGAAATAATTAATAAGGTACGGGGAATTAACCGTGTGGTTTATGATATCAGTTCCAAACCGCCTGCAACAATTGAATGGGAATAAACGTTTATCAAATATCAATTTGCAGGGATGGGAACATGAAATAACACATTTCAGGCTACGCACAAAACAGCATTTAAACGCTGAGTCCGGGTTCGGACAAAAAACTTTCAATTTTAAAGACATGAAAACCATTTTAAAATACAGGTGCAAAAAAATAAAGGGATACCTTTGGTTTATACTACCAATCCTTTTTTTGGCAGGATTTCCTGCTAATACGTATGCGCAGGAAGCCGTTCAGAAAAACCAAATGAAATTTGGCAGACTTCTCCGTTTAGTCGATGGTTTTTATGTTGACTCGGCAGATGTGGATAAACTCACAGAAAAGGCAATAATTCACATGCTCAGCGAATTAGACCCCCATTCGGTTTATATTTCAAAAGAGGAAGTGGACAAGATGAATGAACCGCTGGTAGGTAATTTTGAAGGAATTGGCATCTCTTTCAATATTTTTAAAGATACTTTACTGATAACAACCATTATTCCGGGCGGGCCTTCCGAAAAAGTAGGATTGCGCGCAGGGGATCGTATTCTACAGGTTGACGGGAAAAATATTGCCGGAGCGGGAATTAAAAACAGTGATGTGATGAATATGATTCGCGGTGAAAAGGGAACAACCGTTGTGGTTACCGTCCTGCGCCGCGGCGCCGGCGACCTGCTCGATTTCTCAATCGTCCGCGATAAAATTCCAATTCACAGTCTCGATGCAGCGTTCATGCTTGACGACAAAACCGGATATATCCGGCTCAACAAGTTTTCGGCGACCACAACTGAAGAGTTTACAACTGCCATGAAAGATTTAAAGGGACAAAACCTCCGGGATCTTGTTCTTGACCTGAGAGGAAACGGGGGCGGCTATCTGAAAACAGCCGTTGAAATCGCCGACCAGTTTCTCGAAAATAATCAGATTATTGTTTACACCGAAGGTTTGCACGATTCAAGAAAAGAGTATAAAGCTTCAGCAAAAGGGATATTTAAAGATGGAAACCTGATCATTCTTGTTGACGAAGCTTCAGCATCTGCCAGCGAAATTGTGTCGGGCGCTGTTCAGGACTGGGATCGCGGATTAATTATCGGACGCCGCTCATTTGGGAAAGGATTGGTTCAAAAACCCTATTTCCTGACCGACGGTTCCATGGTGCGGCTGACAACAGCCCACTATTACACGCCCAGCGGAAGAAACATCCAGAAACCATATAACAACGGGGTGGAAAGTTACAAACGGGATTACCTGGACCGGTTGAGCACCGGGGAACTGTTCAGCGCCGACAGCATCACCCTTGTAGATTCATTGAAATTTAAAACGCTGATAAACGGCCGGAATGTTTATGCCGGTGGCGGGGTTATGCCCGATATTTTTATCCCGATGGATACTTCGGCACATTACAAATATTTTAACCGGTTGAGAAGAAACAATATTGTCTATAACTATGTACTTGATTATGTGGATCATCACCGGAGCGATATCAAACGAAAATACCCCGCATTCAGTAAATACGAAAAGAACTTTGAAGTCACGGATCAAATGATTGAAGAGATTGTGGCACAGGGAGAAAAAGAGGGAATCAAAAGGGATGAGGAAAGTTTATCCTTTACTCTAAACACCATAAAAAAAGAGATGAAAGCGCTCATTGCAAGGGATATATACACAAGCAATGATTTTTACAAAATCTTTTACCGGGATGACGAAGCCATTCTGAAGGCTCTGGAAATATTAAAAAACAACGAAAAATTCAGGAATCTTCTGGTTACGGCTGAATAAATTAGAAATGGCTGAGATACTTACCACATTTTTGTGGGAAAACAACATTGAATTATTAGGCGCTTTTCTTGGGCTTCTCTATATCTTTTTTTCCATAAAGCAACATATCCTCACCTGGCCAACCGGACTGCTCACGTCGCTTCTCTACGTTATCGTGTTTTTCCAATCCGGCTTCTATGCCGACATGGGGTTGCAGGTTTACTACGTATTCATCAGTATTTACGGATGGTATTTCTGGCTGAAAGGTGGAAAAAAAGAGAATGCTCAGAAAGGCCGGCAGATTCCGGTCAGGAAAACTCCGCTTAAAATGATGCTTTACAGCATTCCTGTCACTGCTGCAATTTACATTGTTTTGCTGTTCGTCTTGCTTAACTTTACCGACTCAACGGTTCCGTACATGGACTCTTTGACCACAGCGCTCAGTATCACAGCAACTTATATGTTGGCAAAAAAATATATTGAGCACTGGCTAATCTGGGTCTTCGTCGATATTTTTTCAGCCGGACTGTATGTTTACAAAAACCTTTGGCCAACCGTTGTGCTGTTTCTGGTTTATACCATTATGGCAGTAATTGGCT
>CAZVAD010000055.1:2366-16501 GCA_964624645.1 uncultured Mariniphaga sp. | reverse complement strand
TTTGCAATTCGCACAAGCCAACGCACAAACCAAAAATTGCAAAAGAGCTTGCTTCACTACCCGAATAAAAATTATTTTCCTCTCTAAAAAAATAAAAAATACAGCTATTCACAAAAAGAAACATATTGCACTAAATGATGGCCAGCCTACAACAAGCGGTTTGAACGCAAGGCGGGTAATCGCTTTTATTTAACATTTTCGTTAAAAAAAAGGTGTTATCTTCGTATCTGGATATTTCGGTAAAAGCTACCGGAACGTTGTCGAAAGAGAGAGATTAAAATATCATGTTCTAAACTTTGATGACTTGATTTTCAGTAAGATAACTTCGGAACGGGCTAAGGACAAACTTGATGTTGAAGAATTGCACAGGATTCGGATGCAAAGGAAAAAATAGACATATTTGTTTTATGGGTTGCTGAAGAATTTTCCACGATTGCCATCAGTATGAACACCATTTAATTAATCGCCCGGCTGCCAAGTTGTTCCGATAAATATTTTTCAACTTCTTTCAGATTCATATATTTTGATTGCTCTTCGATAACAAGGTCAAAATTGTTTTCTTCGGCTGCCCGGTCAATGTTTTTCTCAATTTCGCGAAGCAGGTTTTTCACTATCCGGAGTTTATATTCATTGACAATGCGGGGGACGAGATAGTCAATGATCTCCTCCTCCTTTTCAATAAAAGCCCCGGCCTTTGACCAGCGCCTGCTCTCGATAAACTTCTCCGAAAAAAGGTCAGTAGCCAATTGACTCACTTCGGTATCTTTATGGAAGAGAAAATATTTTTCGGGATTGAACTGCTCGTTGCCAAGATTTTCCTTTATCTCGTAGAATATTTTCCGAAACAGCGGATTTTCCGAAACCTGTTCTTCGTTTTCCAGCTCTTCAATCATATATTCCCCCACTTTTATATAAAAAGTTTCATTCGGATTTTCCCCTTCCTTTTTGAAGATTACCGTATCCTGGTACTTGAGCAGAAAACGCAGAAATTCCAGTTCTTCAATCATCAATTCAGAGGGATGTCCTTTTTCGGAAATAAATTGCGGAGTGGCAACAGGCGGTGCGAATGCCGGATGGCGCTGCGCCTGCGTCTGTTTTTTACGGAATTCTTCGTTTTGCCGGTATTTTTGTTTTCTGATTTCCAGATAAAGCACATCTTCATCCACGTTCAGCAGCCTGCTGCACTCTTTCACATAGACTGAGCGGATGATGGAGTCGGGAATCACGGCAACCGAGCGGATGATGTCGGTGATGAGGCGCGCCCGGGCAATGGGATCCCTTTCGGCATCCTTCATCAGCAGACTGGTTTTGAAACGGATAAAATCCGTTTCCTTTTCAGAGACGTATTCACTGAATCCCTGTGCGCCTTTTTTCTTTGCGAAAGAGTCGGGGTCCTCGCCATCGGGCAGCAGCAGAACCTTCACATTCATCCCCTCTTCCAGCACAAGGTCAATGCCGCGCAGCGATGCTTTGATACCGGCTTCGTCGCCATCAAAAATGATGGTGATATTGTTTGTGAACCGTTTTATAAGCCGGATTTGATCAGAAGTCAGAGCCGTTCCCGAAGAGGCGACTACGTTTTCGATGCCCGCCTGATGCAGGGAAAGCACGTCGGTGTACCCTTCCACCAGATAGCACTTTTCGGCGCGCGCCATTTCACGTTTTGCCTGAAAAATTCCGTAAAGCTCCCGGCTTTTATGATATATCTCAGACTCAGGGGAGTTGAGGTACTTGGCTGCTTTGGGATCGCTTTTCAGGATACGTCCGCCAAAAGCAATGACCCGTCCCGCCAGATTGTGAACCGGAAAAATAACCCGTCCGGCAAAACGGTCGCGTACCCAGTCGTCGCGCCGGATGGTCAGTCCGGTCTTTTCAAGAAACTCCATTCTGTAGCCCTGCTTTTGGGCAGCTTCCGTAAATGGCGCTTTGTCATCGGGGGCGTAGCCCACTTCAAATTTTTTCAAAGTGTCGTCGTGAAACCCGCGTTCACGAAAGTAGCTCAGCCCGACTGCCCGCCCTTCATTTTCTTCCCAAAGATTGCGAACAAAATATTTCCCGGCAAATGCTGAAACAATCATCATGCTTTCCCGGTCATCCTTAAGTTGCTTTTCCTCTTCGGTCTCCTCCTTTTCAACCACCTCAATATTGTACTTTTTCGCCAGCCATTTAAGCGCTTCGGGGTAGCTCAGGCTTTCGTGCTCCATGATGAAATTCACGGCGTTGCCACCTTTTCCGCAACCAAAACATTTAAAAATCCCTTTCGCTGGGGAGACTGTAAAAGAGGGCGTTTTTTCATTGTGAAACGGACATAGTCCCAGCATGTTAACCCCGCGGCGGCGCAGGGTTACAAATTCGGAAACCACTTCGGTAATGTCAGCGGCATCCTGAATACGTTGTATGGTGAACTGATCAATCACGATTACAAATGTAGCGATTTTGATTGGAGAAAAGGCAGAATAAAAAGTGAATAGGTTCCGGATTTTACCCTATCTTTAGCCGGAAACTATTTTAATATGAAGAAAAAACTTGTTGTTCTCTCGGGAGCCGGCATGAGTCAGGAGAGCGGATTAAAGACATTCCGCGATATGGGCGGGCTGTGGGAACAATATGATGTTACTGAGGTTGCCAGCCCTGAAGCGTGGCGCCAAAATCCGGAACTGGTGCTGCGGTTTTACAATGAACGGCGCAAACAGCTCTGGGAAGCCAGGCCCAATACAGGACACACCGGGCTTGCCGGACTTGAAGCGTGGTTTGATGTGGAAATCATTACCCAAAATGTGGACGATCTGCATGAGCAGGCCGGTAGCACCAAAGTGCTGCACCTGCACGGCGAATTGCGGAAAGCACGCTCCACTGCCGATTCTTCCCTTGTCTATAGTCTGAAACACTGGGAGTTGAACATGGGGGATACCTGCGAAAAAGGGAGTCAGTTGAGGCCGCATATCGTCTGGTTTGGCGAATCGGTGCCCGAAATTGAAAATGCTGCCGCCATTGCCCGGGAAGCAGATATTTTTGTTGTGGCAGGAACATCGCTTGCGGTTTATCCTGCTGCCGGACTTGTGAATTACACCAGGCCGGGGGCTCCGATTTTTGTGATAGACCCGCAAAAACCTGCGGTGTATCTGGATAATGTAGAATATATTCAGGAAAAAGCCGGAAAAGGAGTGGAAATTTTAAAAGTAAAACTTCAAAAACTGAGATGATATGGGGAGAAAAATACTTTTTTCTGCACTGATGCTGTTCATGGTTCAATGGGCGGCTGCCCAGCGTTTTGATGGCGGATTGATTGCAGGATTCAATGCCACGCAGGTGGAGGGCGATGCTTTTAAAGGGTACAACAAACCGGGAGTTTTGGCCGGTTTTTTCGTGCAGACCGATGTGGCGCCGGCAATTTTTGCCGGCATGGAGATAAAATATTCCCAGAAAGGTTCCCGGAAACGGATAAAGCAAAATGATCCCGACCCCGAGAAATATATTATGCGGTTAGGGTATATTGATTTGCCGCTTTTTGTCGGGTTTCGCACCAGCGACAGGGGAGCGGTGGTTGCCGGGGTATCCGCGGGATACCTGATGCACTCCATGGAATATAATGAATACGGAGAGTTCCCGCAGGAAGATTTGCATCCGTTTAAAAATTTGGACATGCAGCCTTTTTTAGGGTTTCAGTTTGACATGCTTGACCGGCTGAAAGTTGACCTGCGGTTTGCTCTTTCCGTTCTTCCCATCCGCGGGCAGCCCGGGGAAGACGCCACAACCTACTATTGGCTGAACAATCAGTTCAACAACGTAATTTCGCTGGCGGCATATTATAATCTTGGCCGGTGACGGCAGGGGAGAGAGGTGCATTTTCAGTCAGAGGATGACGGGTGGTTCTCGGGTTCACGCAGGATAGATGACAGCAGATTTGAATTTTTTGTCTTACTTTGCTGAGCAGGCTGAACGGGGCAGAATATCCTGAATAACAGGCCGGGAAGACGTCAGGAGTTTCGGCTTCGGTTGAAATGTTGAGAAAAATATTGTTTTGCAAAAGGTTGTATTTGCAGTTTAAATCTACAATAATGAAATCAAAAATATTGGTTACGGGCGGCACGGGCTACATTGGTTCGCACACGGTAGTTGAACTTCAGGAGTCAGGTTATGAGGTGATTGTGGTGGATAATCTCTCCAATTCAACGATTGAGGTACTTGGCAATATTGAAAAAATAACGGGAATCAAACCGGAATTTGAAAAGTTTGACCTGGCGGATAAAAGCAAAACCGATGACTTTTTCAGGCGACACACGGATATTCAGGCGATTGTCCATTTTGCCGCTTCCAAGGCAGTGAATGAATCGGTGGAAAAACCGCTGCTCTACTACAGGAACAATCTGGATTCCATGATAAATTTACTGGAATGTCAGATAAAATTTGGTGTCCCGAACATGGTGTTTTCTTCATCTTGCACGGTTTACGGCCAACCGGACAAACTGCCCGTAACTGAGGACACTCCGCGAAAGGATGCCGAATCGCCTTATGGAAATACCAAGCGCGTGAATGAGGATATTCTCCAGGATACCGTGGCTGCCAATCCCGGGTTGCGGGGAATAGCACTGCGCTATTTCAATCCTATCGGAGCGCATTCGTCGGCGCTGATTGGCGAATTGCCGCTTGGCGTGCCCCAGAATCTGGTTCCGTTTGTTACGCAGACTGCTGCCGGAATCCGTGAAGAGCTGAAAGTGTTCGGAGATGATTATGACACTCCCGACGGCTCGGCAATCCGTGATTACATCCATGTGGTGGATTTGTCCAAAGCACACGTAGTGGCTGTGGAGCGCCTGCTGCACGGGAAAGGCAAAGCGAATTATGAAGTTTTCAATCTGGGGACCGGAACGGGGATTTCTGTGCTGGAACTGGTACATGCTTTCGAAAAAGCTACCGGAGTCAGGCTGAATTACCAAATTGTGGGTCGCCGTGCGGGAGACATTGAAAAAATCTGGGCGGATACCCGTTATGCCAACCGTGAATTGGGCTGGAAAACGGAAAAAGAGCTGGAAGAAACCCTTTTGTCGGCCTGGAATTGGGAGAAAAATGTACGCGGAATACAGTAAACTATTTCCAATGCCTTTTTCTAAGATGCTGATTTGTAAAGCTTCACTCTGTTTGTTTTAACCTTTTTAAAAAATTTTTCATACAATGAAAACCATTTTAATTACCGGCGGTGCAGGTTTTATCGGCTCTCATGTGGTTCGCCGGTTTGTAACCAAATATCCTGATTATAAAATCATCAATCTCGATAAGCTGACCTATGCCGGCAATCTTGCAAATCTGGAAGATGTTGAGCATGAGTCCAATTATAAATTTGTCAAAGGAGATATAGTTGACGAAAAGTTTATACATAAATTATTTGAAGAATACCGGTTTGACGGGGTGATCCATCTGGCTGCTGAATCGCACGTGGACCGCTCCATTTCAAACCCGGTGGAATTTGTTTACACCAACGTAATCGGCACGGTAAACCTGCTGAATGCAGCACGGAATATTTGGAAAGACGATTTTTCGGGAAAAAGGTTTTATCACATTTCCACCGATGAAGTTTACGGCTCCCTGGATGAAGAAGGCCTGTTCACCGAAACTACGGCTTATGATCCGCACAGCCCCTATTCGGCTTCCAAAGCCAGTTCCGATCATTTTGTCAGAGCATACCACGACACTTACGGATTTCCGGTTGTAATCTCCAATTGCTCAAACAATTATGGTTCTTTTCAGTTTCCCGAAAAACTGATTCCGTTGTTCATTCACAATATCAAAAACAGGAAGCCGCTGCCTGTTTATGGGAAGGGTGAAAACGTGCGCGACTGGCTTTGGGTGGAAGACCATGTTTCGGCAATTGACCTGATTTTTCACCGGGGAAGAACGGGGGAAACTTACAATGTCGGTGGTTTCAACGAATGGAAAAACATTGATCTGATCCGTATCATCTGCCGGGTGATGGACCGGAAACTTGGCCGCCCAGAAGAGGAGTCGGAGCAGCTGATTACATTTGTAAAAGACCGCGCCGGACACGACCTGCGCTACGCCATTGACGCCACAAAACTGAAAAATGAGCTGGGATGGGAGCCGTCATTGCAGTTTGAGGAGGGAATTGAAAAGACCATCGACTGGTATCTGGAAAATGAAAAATGGCTCAATGATGTTACATCGGGCGACTATCAGAAATATTACGAAGCGCAATATGTGAAAAGGTGAAAACTACTCAAAACCCAGCTCTTTCACCGGATCCCAGAAGTACTTTTCAAAATTCACTATCTGGTCTCCTTTCACTTTTATTCCTTCGTTTTCAAGCAGTTCCTTCATTGCAGTCGGGGTGTCAAAATGGTGCTTCCCGGTGAGTAGCCCGTTGCGGTTCACGACCCGGTGTGCCGGCACAAAAGAGGAGTGGCTGCCTGTGCTGTTCATTGCCCAGCCCACCATGCGTGCCGAGCCGCCAGTGCCCAGATACCGGGCAATGGCGCCATAGGAAGTTACCCGCCCGGGTGGAATCAGCTTCACCACTTCATAGACTTTACTGAAAAAATCATCCATTTTTCACTTCGTTTTGCATTTTCAATCCATTTCCCGCGCGCTGCGTCCAAAGCTCCGGTATTCATCCTTTTCAAAAGTTTCTTCCGGTTCGTGCCAGGTCTTGTCATTCAGGCGAAAAGCCAGATATTTGATGGTTATTCCACGGCTCAGCCACTGTTTTTCATAAAAAGTCTTGATGCGGAGCGTATCGTTCAGAATTTCTGATTCGTAGAGATTATCTGTTTCTGCAAGCACCTCAAAATGATTCCGATGAACCAGTGCGCGGGTGTATGAATATTGAAAGTTGCTGTCGGTCTTCAGGTGAATGATTCCATCGTCTTTCAAAAATTGCCGGTATTTTTTCAGAAACAGCGTGGAGGTGAGCCGCTTTCGCATTTTTTTCATTTGCGGATCAGGAAAGGTGAGCCAGACTTCGTCCATTTCACGGGGGGCAAAAAAACGGTCGATGATTTCGATGTTTGTCCGCAAAAAGCACACATTGTCAAGTTTTTTCTCTATTGCGGTTTTGGCGCCTTTCCACATCCGGGCGCCCTTTATGTCAACGCCAATAAAATTTTGCCGGGGATTCTTTTCTGCAAGGGCAACCGAATATTCCCCTTTTCCGCAGCCCAATTCCAGGATAACCGGGTTTTCATTTTTAAAAAAAGATTCAGCCCACTTTCCTTTCAGATGGAAATCATTGTTTCTGATGATGTTAAAAGGCGCCTGGATAACATTTCTGAAACCCTGCATTTCCTCAAACTTCGCTAATTTATTTTTACCCACGTCCTGAAATTTTTTCAACCCTGAACCCTACATTATGGATGCCGGTCAGGCGTTCATCACGCATGCCATGCTGTATTGAAAAGGTATATTCACCAGGTGCCGGAAAGCGAAAATCGCGCTTATACACCGTCTGCAAGGTCTTGATGCTCCCGTTGCCTTTGCCCATCCAGCGCCCCGATGGTTCGGCAAGAGTGATTTCAAAGGTATCGCGCTTCACTGTGCCGTGCGTATCGGTGAATTCACAAAACAGCCAGAGATTGCTGTATTTATAGGAAATTTCATTCCGGATTTGAATGATCAGATTGTAGCTTTGAGAAGCATCTTCAGCCGGAACATGAAACGTCAGCAGGGAATCCTTATGCCACGATAATTTCGGGATTTCATAATACTTGTCATACACCCCGCTGGAGTCGCAGGAGGACAAAGCGGAAACCAAAGCTGCTGCTAAAGCGGACAGTATGATAAATTTTTTCATTGTTTACCGGTTTTTTTTGGCCGTCGGGATTTCTGATTCCGGGGGGAGTAATTGCCGGGATTTCTCTTTTTCTTTCTGCGTTTTTTGGCAGTTGGTTTGTTGAACCGGTTGATGTCTTCTTCCCCGGCCATACTCAAAAAGGTGTCTTCTGTTTTCGGAGTGATTTCTACGCCATCAGAAACAAGTTTCTCCGGTTTTTGTCCTTTTTTATTGAGCTTTTGAATTTTTTTGACGGTTTCCACACTGAGTGGTATCAGTGCGGAAGGTGCGTCATCCACTTTAAAATACCAGTAAATTCCTTTAAAAATATCGGCTTTCAGATACTGGTAAGTGCCATACCGGGTTTCCAGCGGAATATTGTTTGGCGGAAAATTTTTCTGTGCATCAAGGTAGGAATCCACTTCATAATTGAGGCAGCATTTGAGTTTCCCACATTGCCCGGCAAGCTTTTGCGGATTAAGCGAAATGTCCTGATAACGTGCAGCGTTGGTTGTTACCGACACAAAATCGGTAAACCAGGAAGCGCAGCAAAGCTCACGCCCGCACGGGCCAATGCCGCCAATTCTTCCCGCTTCTTGGCGGGCGCCGATCTGCTTCATTTCCACCCGGATATGAAACCGGTCGGCAAGGATTTTAATCAGCTCGCGAAAATCAACCCGCCCATCGGCGATATAATAAAAAATGGCTTTGCTGCGATCGCCCTGATACTCTACATCGCCGATTTTCATGTCAAGATTCAGGTCGGCGGCAATTTGCCGCGACAGAATCATGGTTTCATATTCCAGCGCAATGGCCTCTTTCCATTTTTCAATGTCCATGGGGCGGGCATGACGGTAGATTTTCCGTAATTCGCCATTAAAAGTTGTGGCTTTATGCTTTTTCATTTGCATGCGCACCAGCTCCCCGGTGAGTGAAACAATGCCGATATCGTGCCCCGGGCTTGCCTCAACGGCAACCAGATCCCCCGGCTGAAGTTTCAGCTGATTCACATTTCTGAAAAAATCCTTACGGGTATTTTTAAAACGAATCTCCACAGCTTCATACATGCTGTCATGGTCAGAAATGTCGCTCAGCCAATCACACACATGCAGCTTGTCGCAACTGCACGACGCACAGGAGCAGATTCCTCTTTCAATTATATCCGGATTTTTCATAAGCTGCATTTCTTTGTGATGCCAAACATTTTAAGATTATGTTGATTTACCACTGTTCACGGAACAAAAATAGTGATAAATAACAACTAACAATAAAGTTGATGCTGAAATGGGGTTCAAATGTTTCAGCGCCGGATCAATCTGACCATCCGCAGGGCAGTGTCAAGAAAAATAATCCGGGGATTCCCGTTCTGGGTGATGTGCTGAATTCCGGCCTCAAATTCATGGAAAAGCGGAATGAGATTTCTCTCATTGATGAACGGTGCAAACCGGTCGCCCCACTCCTTTTCCTCCTGATTCAGATAAATCAGACCGGAATGATTCAGATTCATCATAAAATACTCACGGATCAGGCGAAGGGAAAAATTAAAAAATGCTTTTTGCCTGTCGCGGCCAAGCCCCGACATCTCATCCGCCCATTCAGTCAACTCAAAAACTTTCCGGGAATAGGCAAAGCGCATCATTTCCTGAAACTTTTCAAAAAAGTAGGCAGTATTTTCATCGGGGTCCAAATATTCAAGCGCAGTCAGGTAATTTCCGTTTGCCAGCCGCACCACATCTTCAATTTGCTGCTCAGCGAGATTCCCTTTTGCTTCCACCGCTTTCCGCAAGGATTCTTTGTCAATGAACGGAATTTTCAGAAGTTGCGTCCGGGAACGGATGGTGGGAATTACGCTGCTCTCGTCTTCAGTAACCAAAATGAAAAGTGTTTTACCCAACGGCTCCTCAATCAGTTTTAACAATTTGTTGGAACAACTTGGGTGCATTTTTTCAGGAAGCCACATGATCATCACCTTATATTCCGACTCAAATGCCTTGAGATTCAGTTTTTTGGAAATAGAATCGCTTTCAAACTCATAAATCAGACCCTGCGCATTTCCGCTCTCAATGAAGGCAAGCCACTGGCTGAGCGTGAAATAGGGAGATTTCAAAACCATCTCCCGCCATTGATAGATAAAATCATCGGATACTGGCTTGTCGCTTGTCTTTTTTTTAAATACCGGAAAAGAGAAGTGCAGGTCGGGATGCACGAGTTTATTGTATTTGATGCACGAAGGACACACGCCGCAGGAATCATTTTCATTGCGGTTTCGGCAGGAGATATACTGCGCAAACGCAATGGCAAGTCCCAGTTTGCCAACCCCTTCATGTCCTGCAAACATCATGGCATGGCTGATCCGCTGTTCCTTCACCGAGCGGATGAGCCTCTCCTTTATCTTGTCCTGTCCGATTATATTTTTAAAAAGCATAGTTCAAAAATAGTGGTTTTGAAATGGATTCGGGCAATCCTGCACGTTATTTATGAAACATTTTTTAATTTGAAGTTTTCGGAAGGTTTTCTTTATTTTTCAGCCCGATATATTGCTTATCTTTGATTAAAATTTACAGAATTCATTAAAAACGAATAAAATGCAGACAATAGACAACTACAATTTTTCCGGGAAAAAGGCGCTGATTCGTGTTGATTTCAACGTGCCTCTGAATGAGAATTTTGAAATCACCGACGACACCCGTATGCGGGCAGCGCTGCCAACCATCAAAAAAGTGATGGAGTCCGGCGGCTCACCGATTATCATGTCGCACTTTGGTCGTCCGAAAAGCGGCCCGGAAGATAAATTTTCCATGCGCCATCTGGTGGCACATTTAAGCAAACTGCTTGGCACAGAAGTGAAACTGGCTCCTGACTGCATAGGCGATGAAGTGAAAAAGCTTGCCGCCTCACTGAAGCCGGGGGAAGCGCTCCTGCTTGAGAACCTGCGTTTTCACAAAGGGGAAGAAAAAGGCGACGAAGAATTTGCCGGGCAACTGGCAGAAATCGGCGATTGCTGGATAAATGACGCTTTTGGCACTGCACACCGGGCACACGCATCAACAGCCGTGATAGCCAAATTCTTCCCGAATGATAAAATGTTCGGATATTTGATTGAAAGCGAAGTGCAAAGCCTGGATAAAGTGGTGAAAGACCCGAAGCGGCCGTTGACGGCAATCATGGGCGGCGCCAAGGTTTCATCGAAAATTACGATTATTGAAAACCTGCTGAGCAAGGTGGACAATCTGATTTTAGGCGGCGGAATGACCTACACTTTTGTGAAGGCAAACGGCGGCGAAGTGGGCGACTCCATTTGCGAACCCGATTTTTTAGATACTGCCCGCAACATCGAAAAGCTGGCTAAAGAAAAAGGGGTCAATCTGGTTATGGCTACCGATGTGGTGGCTGCCGATGATTTCAACGAAAATGCAAATACCCGGATTATTCCGGCGGATCAGATTCCGGAAGGCTGGCAGGGACTGGATGCCGGGCCGGAAAGTATCGCAAAATTCAAGGAAGTGATTGCAAAATCTGCAACCATTTTATGGAACGGCCCGGTGGGCGTGTTTGAATTTGACAAATTTGCCGAAGGATCAAAAGCTGTGGGCGAAGCCATTGTGGAAGCCACCGAAAAAGGCGCTTTTTCACTTGTGGGAGGCGGAGATTCAGTGGCTTGTGTGAATAAATTCAAGCTTGCCGATGGCGTTTCCTATATTTCAACTGCCGGCGGTGCTCTGCTCGAATATCTCGAAGGACGCACACTTCCGGGAGTAGCGGCAGTCAGAGGAGAATGAAAATTTTCAGCATACTGAAAAAAGATATAAACCCGGAGTCAAAAGTTCCGGGTTTTTCATTAAAAAAGCCATTGGTCAGGATTAAAAAATTGTAGAGGCAATATACCTGTAAGGCTTGTTTCCTTTTTGGTTAGCGTTATCCCACGACCAAATTCCATGGTTGCCCGGCCAATCTCCGAAGCGGCCCTCTTCATAAAATACTATTCCATGTTGGATATCCTTATCAGCAGCATTACTTTCCTTTTCTGGTTTCGTATTGCATGACGCAAGGAATAAAATTAAAATTGAAATTTCTCTCAAATTTGGCGACCCTGTGGGTTCTTTTTGATTTTACATCATTCAAATTAATTAATGTTTTTTTATATAATCATGCCAACCGAAGTCAATGAAATCCCACGATATATCCTGATCCTTTATTTTAATATGGAGGAATCCGGATTTTCCATTACTGAAGCCCTGCCATGTAGGACGACCTGCAATTGAACCTCCTGTAATGAAATGAATACCTGATTGATGAATATAAATATCTTCCATCATGTGTATATGCCCTTGAAGTACAAGTTTCAGATTATGACCGGAGAATAAGTCCAATAATTCATCCCGGTTGTTTATCCATTTATTATCTAAAGTATTGGTGGAATGAATTTGTCGCATCACCGAAATCAGAGGAAGATGGGTGGAAACAACAATAGGCGTTTTGGGGTCAATCTCAGACAAATGTTGGCGAAGCCAGTTTATTTGTTCCTCTGATATAACGCCAATATATCTGTTGTCCTCCGCGTCAAGAGAATTTAAGATGATGAAATGCCAATTCTGATAATCGAAAGAATAATATGTTTTGCCAAAGTATCGTTCAAACATTCCATATTTATAATCCGGGTGATCTTTAATCGCCCCGTCTTCTTTATAAATTCCATAAAGTTCGTGATTTCCGATAGTGTGATAAACAGGCATATTTAATGAAGCCACTGCATTTTTATAATCCTGAAATAGTGAGTCTGCCCACACTTGTCCCCTCATTACATCATACACTTGATCACCGCCCATTATTGCAAAAGCAGCCCCCAGTTTATTTGCCGTGTCTATTGCAACTGAAAATGCTTTATGAGGACTAAAGTCAATTGTCTGAGGGAGATTAGGATACTTATGTTTGGGTTGTAGATGAATATCCGTCATGAAGATAAATGAGAAATCTTCATCATTACTTCCTTCCTGGTTTGTATTATTTTTTGAACAACTGATAAAAAATATTACCCAAATAAAAACAAGTGTGACCCTCATCATACAAATTAAATTACAATTCCCTGTAATAAAGCTCTTTGGCTTCAATTTTCATTCCGGGGTTATGTCCCTGAATGGCAAAATGTCCTGTTTTGTATTCGTCGTCTTCATGGGTCATTACCAGAGTTTCATTCACCCAGAAACTGATTTTGTTTCCCTGAACCAATATCCGGTAGGAAAACCACTCCCCGTCCTGGGTCAGCAGTTTGAGGGCTTTTCCGGTAGGCTTTCCGGGTTTCCACAACCAGCCGGTGTACGCTTCCTGGTTATTGCAAATCTGCGCTTCATATCCTCTGGGAAATCCATTCGGGTCATCTGCCGGGGGAACTGCCCTGAAGTAGAATCCGCTGTTTGTTTTTTCGCCGGAAATACGGAACATGCCTTTAAACTCAAAGTCTGTGGCTGTAACATCTGTATAAATATGTCCCATTCCGTCATCACCGGTTAAAACACCTTTTTCAACATACCATTTTGCATTTCCCCGTTCAAACCATCCCGACAAGTTTCTCCCGTTAAACAGGGAAATCCACTTGTCCTTAGGCTGTGCTTCACTGAAGTTTCCGATGAATAGAAGAGTGAATGTCAATAAAATAATTTTTCTCATAGTTCTATTTTCAAAATTTTCAAAATCAGACCGGCATATCCGGCAACGACCAACCTTCACGATAGTTGTGTTTTATCAGTTCTTTTGCAAATGACTGAGCGTTAATCGGATCGCTCCAGACTTTATTAAATCTCGGGTGCCCTTCAATGATCTCCATTCCGTCGTCAATGCAGAACTTGAATTCTTCATTGTCGCGAATGTTGGTGAATTCCATGTTGGGTCCGTCCCAGTGCAGCTCTTTGTGCAAATCCTGCAGTCGGACTGCAAGCACACCCATAACCACCATTTCATTAAACGGTCCGGCTTCTGAAAACGGCGAAGCGGTTTCCGTTCTGTTTTCGGGATTTTCCTTACATGCACGAATCCAGTCCTGCTCGTGGCTGAGTTCAATACGTGGAATCAGTTTCGGTGCATTGGGCACACGACCTGACACCAGCCAGGGTTTCCGGCCATAGCAGCCGCAAATGAGCTGGTCTTTTGTTCCATGGAAAATCACTCCGCCGCCATCGTAATTCATATCGCGGCCTTCGGGCCAGTTTGAAGGTTTCATCGGGCGCATTCCGCCGTCCATCCAGGTAACCTGAACTTCCGGGAGATTGATTTTTATTCCTTTGGTCTTCGGACGAGCCGGGAAAACGAGCTGAACAACTTCGCTGTCGGGCGGTGAATCTGTCATCAGCAAGGTGGAAAC
>CAZVAD010000055.1:0-2266 GCA_964624645.1 uncultured Mariniphaga sp. | reverse complement strand
GGTCGGTCGGTAAATGCTTCAACTTTTTTGACTTCGCCGATTTCATCATTCCACAACCACTCCTGAATCAGGCGTACTCCCTCTTCAGAAGAGCCCTGGTTGCCCATTGAAGTGGCCACTTTATACTTTTCGGCAAGCTTTGTCAGCAGCCGCGATTCATAAACGGAGTGGGTAAGCGGTTTCTGCACATAGACATGCTTGTTCAGCGTCATGGCATGGGCTGCGACAATGGCGTGCGTATGGTCTGCGGTTGCCACCATAACGGCATCAATGGATTTCCCCATTTCGTCATACATTTTTCGCCAGTCCCAATATTTTTTTGCATTGGGGAAATGGTCAAAGCAGCGCTGACTGTGCGCCCAGTCCACATCACACAGTGCAACAATGTTTTCGGTTTCCATTTTTCTGAGGTTGCCGAATCCCATTCCGCCAACTCCAACTCCGGCGATATTCAATTTGTCGCTGGGCGCTTTGTGCCCTAATCCGGCAATTACATTGCTTGGAACCACCGTTAACCCGGCAGCAGCGGCAGCGGTAGTGCCAATGAAATCCCTTCTTTTAATCTTTTTGGTCTCTTTCATAATACTTTTATTTTTGAAAATTATTTGTCGGCTCTCTTTCTTGAAAATTGCAGTCAAACTTTTCGCACGAAAAAGGGAAATCACGAAAAAAGCTGTCTGTCCATGCAAATTTAAGCAGTTGGTCAATCATTGGCAAATAAGTTCGTTGCCAATTCTGAAAGTATTTTGGCAAAATGATAAAAATCGCGGCACTCCGGATGCATCGCTTTATTGTTTGAAGGGGGTCAGCCCGGCCAGTGAGTTTCAATTCCCTGCTTTCTGATCCACTCCTGAAATTCAGACAGCAGTTTATCGTTTTCGCGGACTTCTCTTGCCGGGACTTTTTTCATTCCGGCAAAAGCTGCCAGACAGCCAACTGCTTCGCCGATGCTCCATTCAACCGGATGCAGGCGATAGCAACCGTTGGTAATGTGCGTGGTTCCGATATTTTTATTTGCGGGTAGCAGATTGTTCATGCGTTGTGGAATCAGGGCGCCCAAAGGAATCTGAAACGGCAGCGAGCCAAAGTCAATATAATTGTCGCCGGCGCTGCTGGGATGCAAATCAATGTGATAATATCCGACACCCACGCTGTCGTAAAAGTCAGCGGCTTTTTTCCCTTCTTCTTCGCCGGCAACGAGTTTCCGGTTTTCAGCGCCCACGTGCTCTTCCAGAACCGTGAACAGCGCTTTGATTCTTCTGGATTCGCGGATATAGGGATATTTTGCCATGCCGTCAGTTGTTCCCATGACATCTCCCCGGAGCCTTAAGCCGGGCCATCCAAGTCCGCCATCCGAACGGGGCGCTTCAGTCTGCAGCCAGTAAAAGAGCGACAAGCTCAGCTGCTTTGCAGCTTCGATATGCTTTGCAAATTCTGCTTCGCTTACATCAATGATATTGCCCGGAAAATAGTCATTCTGCGGCCAGTTTACGATGGTAATGTCCCCGTCATAAGCACCTGCCGCAAAATTGTTTTTATTGATAATTCTTCTGTATAACCACAAATTCAGCATCTCCCCGGTTTTTAATCCCTCAGGATGAAAACCAAGTTGCTTGGGCTTTAATGTTTTGGGGTCGGAATAACTTAAATCCAACAATCTTCCGCTCCAGGGCGGATTCATTTCAGGAATATAGGCGCTCCAGAATGGATAATCTTTCGGGCGGTCAATGATATTGTTTGCACCTTTTTGATAATCCATGGCAAAGCACATGGTGAATGCCTGGTTGTTTTTCGGATTCCCGGCTTCGGGGGCATGGAGTTCGCCGGTCTCCTTTTTTGATTCTGTGCCGGTGATATATTCCGTTCCGCTCAGGGGAAGCAAATCGCCACACTCCGTGGCATCCACAAAATAAGGAGCAGACAGGGACATGCGATGGCCGGTTTTATTGTTGGAAACGATGATTGATTTCACGTAATCTCCGTTCACATCCGCTTTTTCAGCTTTGTATTCCGGCAATACAACCAACTTTCCCGCGCTTATGTAAGGCAGCAGCATCTCTGTCAACACAGCCACGGCTACCCGCGGTTCATGGCAAATCCGGGAGACACTTCCATCGCCGGGATTCAGGGTTGCCCTGTTTTTTGCATCCTCTGTCATCGGGTAATTCCGTTTGTAGTATGCCCTGATCTTCCTTCGGAATTCCATATAGGAAGCCGGAGCGCCATGAGACTCAATCCACTGATGTTCATCCGGCGGAACGCCTTG
>CAZVAD010000054.1:1292-16558 GCA_964624645.1 uncultured Mariniphaga sp. | reverse complement strand
TTTGACCAGCCAAAAAATAAGTCGCTCATTTGTTGGGTTTTAAAAGTATTAATTATTTTTTCAATAAAAAATTAATTTCTCTCTATTCTCTTTTTAACGACAGAAAATGCTCATAAAACTTGGGATTTTATTGGTGGGATTTTTTTATGCAGGGGTTTTGCCCTATAGCGTGAAACGGAGTATTGAGCATATTGAATTTGACCTGAAAAAATATACGCTGAGCTTTTTGAGCAATAAAAGCTTGTATGGCAAGACTTATGTGCGCGGATATACCCGTTTGCTCTTTGCCGTTGCCATTTTGCATTACCTGTTTTTTTGGCTTCTTTCCAAATTTTATGATCTGGGGGAGAATGAACGCTTCATGCAGTATATTGACTACAGTTTTGCCTTTTTGGCTATGCTGGCTTTTGTGCCCCACAATATTTTTCCTTACAGTCGCAAGCGGATTTTAACCAGTTTTCAGCGGTTTTTTCATAACGTATTGGCTGTTGTGGTCTTTTTGACTTTGCCTACGCTCATCATTTTGTTTCAGATTGCTGTTTTGCCTAATCTCCGCTTCCTTGGCATTTCAGGACTGGTGATTATTTCAGGAACTGTGCTTGTTATGATTTTTTCCATTGTCAAAAGCGGAGTGAACGGAATGACAGAAATGCTTTTTATCAACGGAATCAGTATCTGGAGCATTTTTGTTACCATCATCACATTTGTCCGTTGATTTTTCTGCTCCCTCCATTTGCCGGTAAAACCGGCTTTCCGGTAATATAAAGTTAACATTTATGGGAATTGCTTTTTACTTCTAAACCTGCTTTGTAGTCAGCGATTTAAGGATTTACTCTTTTCAAATTTCCTTTTCCTGTCTTCTTCATTCACCGACAAATTCGCCCGTTTCACAGAAAACTTTGATAGTGTCCTGAGTTTTCCAATAACTTTGCACCCTTTGATTTTATGACAAAATGCGAGAAAGAATAATTGAAGAAGCAAAAAGGCAATTTTTGCAGTTTGGAATCCGGAATGTTACTATGGATCAGATTGCAGCTGATCTGGGAATTTCCAAACGTACCCTCTACGGCTTGTTTAAAGATAAAACCGAGTTAGTACAAACCTGTGTTGATATTCTTTTCCAACAGCATGATCCGAAAACCCGGCTTGTTCTGGAATCCTCCTCTAATGTAATTGAAGCGTTTTTAGCTTTTTTGCGCCAGGGCATGGAGGTGATGAATACTGTGAATCCGGTGTTTTACCACGATTTGGAAAAGTTCTACCCGGAAATCTGGCAGATGAGCCACGAAAAGAAAATGAGCAGTTCTTTCCAGTTTACGGAGGATTTTCTCGAAAGAGGCATAGCTCAGAAACTGTTCAGAAAGGATATTGATATTGAAATTATTTCAAAACTTTTTTATGAACAAACCAACCTGATTATTGATGAGCAGGTTTTTCCGCGTGACAAATATTTCATTCCGGAAATTTTCAAAAGCCTGACCATTAATTTTATGAGGGGTATCTCCACGCAGGCAGGAATCGCTTTGATTGATGAAATGACAATTCGTGAATAACAATGAAAACAGAAAAATAACAGAGTATTATGAGAGGAAAACAGATTTTTATTGCAGCGCTGTTGTTTATGATAACCGGCGCTTCACATGCGCAGGAAAAGCTATCGCTCGGGCTTTCAGAGGCGAAACAACATGCGCTTGAATATAACCGGACCATAAAAAATTCAAATCTTGCCGTAACACAGTCGCAGGAAAAATTGTGGGAAACCATTGCCATGGGGTTGCCACAGGTGAATGCCAATGCCGACTATGTGAATGCATTGGGTGCAGAAATCAGCATCCAGTTTGATGAAAGTTTGCCGCCTACAAAAATTCCGATCAAACCTACCAGCAATTTCAACCTGCAGGTTGGGCAGTTGCTTTTTAACGGAAACTATCTGGTAGGTATTCAAACGGCAAAACTGGCCCAGAAACTTTCGGAAAAGAATCTGAAGAAGACCGAGCAGGATATCGTCAGTCAGGTGGTTGAGGGATATTACCTGGTTTTGATTTCGGAAGAATCCATGAAGATTCTGCAGACAAATACAGAAAACTTGCAGGAAATTTACAAGAAAACCGAACCGCTTGTGCGGGTGGGAATTCTGGAGAAAGTTGAGCTTGACCAGTTGTCGGTGCAGGTGAATTCCCTTTCCAATGCGGTGCGTTCAGCCGAGCGCCAGCATGAAATGGCTAAAAACCTTCTGCGCATTCAGTTGGGGGTTTCAGCAGAAACGGAGTTGGAACTGACCCAGTCGCTTTCGGATTTTATCCTGGAAAACCCGGAGATCGAAGGCAACACGACATTTGAGCCGGAGCAGAACGTGAATTTCCAGCTTGTACAGTTGCAGGAAGAGCTGTCGGAAAAACAGATTACCATGCAGCAGTCCAGCTACCTGCCCACGCTCTCAGGTTATTACAACTACACTGAGAAAATTCTGAAACCTGCCTTTGATATGTCGCCGAAGCATTTGGTGGGATTGCAGCTGAGCGTTCCGGTCTTTTCCAGCGGCGAGCGCCGTTCAAAGGTGAGGCAGGCGCGGATTGACCTGGAAACTACCCGCAACAACAAGGCATTGTTAGGCGAACAACTGGAAATCCAGTTCAGCCAGTTGCGGTTTAACCTTTTAAGCGCATTGGAAAGCTACAACACGCAGAAGGAAAATGTGGAGGTTTCCCGCGAAGTGTATCAGAATCTGCGGAGAAAATTTGAGCAGGGGATGATTTCGAGCCTTGAACTCACCACCGCCGACAGCAACTACCTTCAGGCCGAAGCGGAATACCTCGGCGCCATGCTGGAGGTGCTGCAGGCCAGAAATGCCTTGGACACATTAACAGGAAAAGTAATAAACAATTAAAACGATAGAGATGAAACAGAATTTGAAATTTTACAAGGTACTCATTCTTGCTGCTGCATTGCTTGCCGGCTGCTCACAGGAGGGAAAAAAAGGAGAGGCAACGGCAGACGCAACCGGTAAAAAAGAGATTGTCCGTGTGATGGAACTTCAGCCGCAAATCGTGGCGCGCTCGGTGGAATATCCTGCCACGCTGCTGCCTTATGAGGAGGTTCACCTTGCGCCGGCAGCTCCGGGACGCATCGAAAAGATTTATGCCGATGTGGGCGACCGTATTGCTGCCGGAACAACTCTGGTGCAGATGGACCGCACCCAGTTGCATCAGGCAGAGGTTCAGCTGAAAAATCTCGAAACGGATTTTTACCGGCTGGATACGCTTTCAAAATATGGAAGCATTGCACAGCAGCAGTACGACCAGTTGAAAGCACAATATGACATTGCCCGGTCAAACGTTGAGTTTTTGCAGGAAAATACCCGGCTTGTCGCGCCTTTTAACGGAGTCATTTCCGGAAGATATTTTGAGCCGGGAGAAATGTATTCCGGCGCGCCCAACACGCAGGCCGGAAAAGCTGCCGTGTTGTCCATTGTCCGGATTGATAACCTGAAGGTTGAAACCTCGCTTTCGGAAAAATACTTTCCGCTGGTGAAAAAAGGGATGGAAACCGGCATCAAAGTGGATGTTTATCCGGATCAGTCCTTTACCGGAAAGGTGAACCGTATTCACCCCACAATCAGCCCGTTAGACCGGACTTTTAGAGTGGAAATAGTGGTGAACAACCGGGAAGGAAACCTCCGTCCGGGAATGTTTGCCCGGGTGAATTTTGACCTTGACGAAGAGGAAGCCATCCTTTTGCCCGGAATGGCAGTTTTGAAAATGCAGGGCTCAAACGATCGCTACCTGTTTGTGGAAAAGAACGGAATGGCGCAGAGAATCGCAGTAACCATAGGCAAACGCTACGATGACAATCTTGAAGTATTTTCTGATGAACTACAACCCGGCGACAGGGTGGTGGTGAAAGGGCAGGCACGTTTGGTGGATGGCGTTCAGGTTGAAGTGAGGAATTAACTTCATTTTCAGAAAAAGTTATTAAAAACAAAAAGTATGAGTATATATAAAAATGCTGTAAATAAACCTATTACCACGCTGATGATTTTCACTGCCGTGATGGTAATGGGATTTTATTCACTGGTAAAAATGCCGATTGACCTGTATCCGGAAATGGATCCGCCGTATATTTCGGTGATGACAACCTATCCGGGCGCCAATGCCAGCGATATTGAATCCAATATCACACGGATTCTCGAAGATGCGCTGAACTCAGTGGATGCCCTCAAGGAAATCACTTCCACTTCCACAGATAACCTGTCGATTATTAATCTGGAGTTTGAATGGGAAACCAACTTAGATGAGGCTACCAACGATATCCGCGATGTGATTGACCTTGTAATCAAGGCATTGCCCGACGGAGCGGAGCGTCCGCGGATTTTCAAGTTCAACACCAGCATGATGCCCATTGTGTTTTATGCGGTTACAGCCAAGGAAAGCTACAGCGGTCTGGAAAAGCTGCTGGATGAGAAGGTGGTCAACCCGCTGAACCGGATTGACGGCATTGGCTCCATTGGGATTATGGGCGCACCAAAACGGGTGGTGTATGTAGATGCTGACCCCCGCTTGCTGGATGCGTACAATCTCACCATTGAGCAGATCGGGAATACCATTGCTTCCGAAAACATGAACCTTCCTTCAGGAAGCGTTAAAATGGGACAGATTGATTATCAGCTTCGTGTGCAGGGAGAGTTTAACACCAGCTCCCGCATTGAAAATCTTCTTGTGGGCAGTCTGGCCGGAAAACCGGTTTATATCCGGGATGTGGCAACCGTCCGGGATTCCATAAAGGATATTACGCTTGATGAAAAAATCAACAGCGAAACCGGGCTGCGCATGTTCGTGATGAAGCAGTCGGGAGCCAACACCGTGAAAGTTGCCCGCGAAGTGCGCAAGGAAGTTGACAAGCTGCAAAAAAGCCTTCCGCCCGATGTGCAGTTCCAACTCATTATGGATACTTCCGATTTTATCAAAGGCTCCATCAATAACCTCTCACAAACCCTGTTGTGGGCTTTCCTTTTCGTGGCGCTGGTGGTGCTCTACTTCTTGGGACGGTGGCGGGCTACGTTCATCATTGTGCTCACCATTCCCATATCCCTGATTGTGTCGTTTCTCTACCTGTTTATCACCGGAAGCTCAATCAATGTAATTTCACTCACTTCGCTTTCCATTGCCATCGGAATGGTGGTTGACGATGCCATTGTGGTGCTGGAAAATATTACTCGCCATGTGGAGCGGGGAGCTACACCGCGGGAAGCGGCAATTTATGCAACAAACGAAGTCTGGCTGGCTGTAATCATCACCACGCTCGTTGTGGTGGCGGTATTTTTCCCGCTCACCCTCGTAGGCGGAATGACCGGCGTGATTTTCAATCAGCTGGGATGGATTGTAACCATCACGGTTGTAACTTCAACGCTTGCGGCGATTTCGCTGACGCCGATGCTGGCTTCAAGATTGCTGAAAATCCGCCCGAAGAAGGAAAAAGTAAAGCGTTTCAGCTACGAAAATACCATAGAAAAGAGCCTCGACTGGCTGGATAATTTCTACGAACAAACCTTGCGCTGGGCGCTCAGACACAAAATGGTCACTTTGCTGATCTCTCTTGCAATATTTGTCGGTTCACTGTTTTTGCTGAAATTTATTCACACCGACTTCATGCCCGAGTCAGACGAAAGCCGGATTACGGCAGCAGTTGAACTCCAGACCGGTACGCGGGTGGAGGAAACCATAAAAACAGCGCGTTATCTGGAAAGCGTAATTCAGGAAAAACTTCCGGAAATTGAACTTATGTCGGTTTCGTCCGGAGCCGATGATGAGGGTGGCATGTTTTCACTGTTCACCACTGCCGGCTCCAACATGATAAACTTTATGATGCGGCTGAAACCTATTGAAGAGCGTGACCGCTCCGTGTGGGATATCGCATCTGTTTTGCGCGAGGAGATGGCTGCGCTGCCGGAAATCATTAATTTCAACATCACCACTTCGGGGGGCGGCATAGGCGGCGGTTCAAGCACTGTGGATGTGGAAATCTACGGATATGATTTTGACGTAACCAATAAAGTCGCTTCGGAAGTGGAAGCCCGCTTGCAGAATATCCCCGGCGGAATTGACGTGGATGTGAGCCGCAAGGATGACAAGCCGGAACTTCAGTTTGTGCTCGACCGCGACAAGCTGGCGCTGCATGGTTTAACCACGGCTTATGTGTCAAACATCCTGCGCAACAGGGTGATTGGCATGCTGGCTTCAAAATACAAAGAGGAAGGCGAAGAGTACGATATCAGGGTGCGATTAAAGGAGGAATTTCGCAATTCAATAACCGATCTGGAAGAACTCACGGTGGTTACACCGGCAGGAGCACGTGTGAAACTGAAAGAATTGGGACAAGTGGAGGAGTACTGGTCACCGCCCAATATTGAACATAAAAGACGGGAACGTATTGTCAAGGTTTCTGTAAAACCCGACCGGATTGCGCTTGGTGAACTGGCCAAGCGGGTGGAGGTTGCGGTTCAGGATATTGAAGTGCCGCAGGAAGTGCTGATGAACATCGGTGGAACCTATGAAGACCAGCAGGAATCATTCATGGACCTCGGATTGTTGATGATTGTCAGCCTGATTCTGGTATTCATTGTGATGGCATCGCAGTTTGAATCGTTTTCCATGCCGTTTGTGATTATGTTCTCCATTCCGTTTGCATTCACCGGGGTGATCCTTGCCCTCCTGCTGACAGGAACTACACTGAGCCTTGTGGCTGCCCTGGGCGCTGTGCTGCTTATCGGAATTGTGGTGAAAAACGGGATTGTGCTCATCGACTTTACCAACCTGATGCGCGACCGTGGGATGGAACTTTATGACGCCATCGCCGCTTCAGGAAAATCCCGTTTGCGCCCCGTGCTGATGACCGCCGCAACCACTATTCTGGGTATGCTGCCGCTGGCACTGAGCACCGGTGAAGGTTCCGAACTCTGGAAACCTATGGGAATCACGGTGATCGGCGGATTGGTCTTTTCAACCATTGTAACCATGGTGATTGTTCCTGTAATGTATGGACTGATGGCTGTGCGCGGGGAACGGAATAAAAAGCAGAAACTGTCGAAACAATTTCGTTTTATGGATTAAAAAAGGATAAAAACATGAAAGCAGTAATGATAATATTCAATCAGGCAAATACTGAACGTGTGGAGTTTATGTTTGACAAGCTGGGAATCAGGGGATATACCTGGTTCAGTGAGGTGAGGGGCAGAGGGAGCGAAACCGGGGAACCCCGGATGGGAACGCACACCTGGCCCGAAATGAACTCCGCGGCGCTCACGGTGATTCCAGCCGGAGCAGTGGATCAATTGCTTGAATCGGTGAGAAAGTTGGATAAGATCAACGATGAAGTGGGGGTAAGAGCTTTTGTTTGGAATATTGAAAAAAGCGTTTAAAAAAACGTTACCAAATAGCCGGAAAAGGGAAGTGTTTTTTCTTGAAAAAATCCGCTCTTTTCCGGCATTTTTCGACCTGTGAAAACAAGTTTTCCTAAACTTTTCAACCATGCTTTGTTAGTTAATGGTTGGCATGGACACCACAAACCATCATTGTTTTGGTTATATTTGCAAAAATTTCACAAATGACTCCTATTTACAACGAAGAAACTATACGTACACTAAACTGGCAGGAACATATCCGGAAACGTCCGGGCATGTATATCGGCAAATTGGGCGACGGTTCGTCGTCCGATGACGGGATTTATGTATTGCTGAAAGAAGTGATGGACAATTCCATCGATGAGTTTATGATGGGATTCGGAAAGAAGATAACCATCAATGTCAGTGACGATAAAGTGGTCATCCGTGATTTTGGGCGTGGTATTCCGTTAGGCAAGCTGCTGGATGTTGCCAGTAAAATGAATACCGGAGCCAAATACGATTCTAAAGTGTTTAAAAAGTCTGTGGGGCTGAATGGCGTGGGCATCAAGGCAGTGAATGCCCTTTCTTCAAAATTTACAATCCGTTCGGTGCGCGATGGTGTGGGCAAAGAGATTGATTTTTCCCGCGGAATTGCCCAAAACGAAAAAGACCTGACCCTTCCCGAAGAGCCAAACGGCACGCAGGTCATTTTCAGACCCGACTTGGAAGTTTTCAGCAACTATCACTACATCAGCGATTATGTGGTGAATATGGTGAAAAATTATACTTTCCTTAATGCCGGGCTTACGATTGAGTACAACGGGCAAAGGTTCTATTCGCGCAACGGCCTTCTTGATCTTCTGGAAGAGAACATGGACGAAGAGTCCATTTATCCCATCATCCACCTGAAAGGGGAAGACATTGAAATTGCCGTAACCCACGGGAACAGATATGGCGAGGATTATTACTCCTTTGTCAACGGGCAGCACACCACCCAGGGAGGAACACACCTTCAGGCATTCCGTGAAGTGTATATAAAAACCATCCGTGATTTTTATAAAAAGGATTTTGACCCGTCCGATATCCGCGCATCCATTGTGGCGGCAGTCAGCATCAAAGTGGAGGAACCGGTTTTTGAGTCTCAGACCAAAACAAAACTGGGTTCAAGGGATATGGGGCCCGACGGGCCGACAGTGCGTACGCACATTGCAAACTTTGTGCAAAAGGAGTTAGACAACTACCTGCATAAACATCCCGAAACAGCTGAAGTTCTGCTCAAACGGATTACCGACTCAGAGCGGGAGCGGAAGGCGATTTCAGGTATAAAAAAACTGGCAAGGCAGCGGGCAAAAAAAGTCAGCCTTCACAATAAAAAACTCCGGGACTGCCGGGTTCACTTCGACAGCAACCATGAGCAGGCGGAGAACTCGTGCATTTTCATCACCGAAGGTGATTCTGCAAGCGGCTCCATCACCAAGTCGCGGGATGTGAACACACAGGCTGTTTTCAGTCTTCGCGGAAAACCGCTCAACACCTACGGGCTGACCAAAAAAGTGGTTTATGAAAATGAGGAATTTAACCTTTTACAGGCCGCCCTCAATATCGAGGAGAGCATTGATGACCTCCGCTACAATAAAATCATCATTGCCACCGATGCCGATGTTGACGGAATGCACATCCGGCTTTTGCTCATAACCTTTTTCCTTCAGTTTTTCCCGGAACTTATCCGCAAAGGGCATGTGTATATTCTGCAAACGCCCCTGTTCAGAGTCAGGAATAAGCAGAAAACCTATTACTGTTACTCGGAAGAGGAAAAACAGCAAGCTGTTGAAAAACTGAAAGGAAAACCTGAAATTACCCGCTTCAAAGGGTTGGGGGAAATTTCTCCCGATGAATTTAAAAACTTTATCGGTGAAGAGATGCGGCTTGACCCGGTACTGATGAAAAAACATGAGCCGGTGAGCCAGATGCTGGAATTTTACATGGGGAAAAACACACCCGACCGGCAGGATTTCATCATTGATAATTTGTATGTCGAAAAGGACGAAGTAGCCTGAGTTTAACAATAAAATCGAATGTCTGCAGAGGAATTGAACAACGGAAACATAAAAGAACAACCGGAGAGAAAGCCGGAAGGGATTAAAGAGGAGATAACCTATTTGCCGGGAATGTACCGCAACTGGTTTCTTGATTACGCCTCCTATGTAATTCTTGAAAGGGCAGTTCCTTATGTCAACGACGGGTTAAAACCTGTTCAGCGGCGCATCATGCACGCCATGCGCGAAATGGACGATGGCAGATACAACAAAGTGGCAAACATCATCGGGCAGACGATGCAGTACCACCCGCACGGCGACGCATCCATCGGTGAGGCAATCGTGCAGCTCGGACAGAAAGAGCTCCTCATCGACACGCAGGGAAACTGGGGAAACACCCACACGGGAGACGGTGCGGCTGCTGCCCGCTATATTGAAGCCCGGCTGTCGAAGTTTGCCCTTGAAGTGCTGTTCAATCCGAAAACCACGGAGTGGAAACTGTCCTATGACGGGCGTAAAAACGAACCCGTTACCCTTCCGGCTAAATTTCCTCTATTGCTGGCGCAAGGGGTTGAAGGAATTGCCGTGGGACTGGCTTCAAGAATTTTCCCCCATAACTTCAACGAGCTTATTGATAGCTGTATAGCTTATCTGAAAGGGGAGGAGTTTGAGTTGCTGCCCGATTTTCCCGGCGGCGGGCTTGCCGATTGCAGCAAATACAACGACGGTTTGCGCGGCGGCGCTGTGAAAGTTCGTGCAAAAATCGAAAAACAGGACAACCGAACATTGGTTATCACTGAATTGCCCTACGGGAAAACAACCACAACGCTCATTGACTCCATCATCAAAGCGAACGAAAGGGGCAAAATAAAAATCAGGAAAATTGACGACAATACGGCCGGGAACGTGGAAATATTAGTCCATTTGAATTCCGGAGTTTCGTCTGATAAAACCATCGACGCACTTTACGCTTTCACCGATTGTGAAGTTTCAATTTCGCCGAATGCCTGCATCATCGAAAACGACAAACCGCATTTTATCGGCGTAACCGAAATTTTAAAACGCTCTGCCGACAGCACTTTGGAACTGCTCAGGCTGGAGCTGGAAATTAAAAAAGGCGAGTTGGAGGAGGCGTGGCATTTTGCTTCGCTCGAAAAGATTTTCATTGAAGAACGGATTTACAAGGACAAGAAATTTGAAGATTCCGAAAACATGGACCAGGCGGTGGCTCACATTGATAAACGCCTTGAACCCTGGAAACCAAATTTCAAACGGGAAATTACCCGTGAGGATATTCTGCGGCTGATGGAAATCCGCATGGCACGTATCCTAAAATTCAATACGGATAAAGCGGTGGAAAATATTCTTGCCATTGAGGATGAAATTGAGAAAATCAAAAAGAATATTGAGCAGATTGTTCCTTATACGATACAGTGGTTCAGTTATTTGAAGGAAAAATACGGAAAAGGACGGGAACGCCGGACTGAAATCCGAAGTTTTGAAAACATTGTGGCGGCAAAAGTTGCGGTGAGAAATGAAAAACTCTATGTTGACCGCAAGGAAGGATTCATGGGATTCGGTCTGAAAAAGGATGAATATGTCTGTGACTGTTCTGATATTGATGATATTATCGTTTTTCGTCGCGATGGAACCTATTTCATCACCAAAGTTTCAGAAAAGGCATTTATTGGTAAAAATCCACTTCATATTGCCGTTTTTAAACGCGACGACGAACGCACAATTTACAATGTGGTGTACCGCGACGGGAAAACCGGATTCTCCTACATGAAACGTTTTTCAGTTACGGGCGTAACGCGCGACCGGGAATACGATGTAACCAAAGCGACAGCCGGCTCGCGGATTACCTACTTTTCTGCCAATCCGAATGGCGAAGCCGAAACCCTCAAGATTTTGCTCAAGCCAAAAGCCCGGCTGAGAAGAATAGCGTTTGAAGTGGATTTAAGCGAGCTGGCAATCAAGGGACGGCAGGCAATGGGGAATATTCTGACCAAACATGAGGTGTATAAAATTTCACTGAAAGAGAAAGGTGTTTCCACGCTTGGAGGACGGAAAATCTGGTTTGATGAAGATGTCCTGCGTCTGAATGCTGACAGCCGGGGTAAATTTTTAGGAGAATTCTCGGGAGAGGAGTCCATTTTGGTTATCTACAAAAACGGAGAGTTTGAGTTGCGTAATTTTGACCTCAGCAACCATTTTGAAAAGGGAATCCTGTCCATTGAAAAATTTGATCCGTCCAAAATTCTGTCGGTGGTTTATTTTGATGCAGAGCAGGATTATTATTATGTAAAGCGCTTTGAAGTTGATGAGCCGGAGGAGAAACGCATCCGGTTTATCGGAGAACATCCCGGCAACAAGCTGATCAGCGTTACCTGGGTGCGCTATCCACGGCTGGAAATTGAATTTGGCGGAAAGAACTCCGAGCGTGAGAATGAAATCATCGAAGTGGCAGAATTCATCGGTGTAAAATCATGGAGAGCCAAAGGGAAACGCCTGTCAAGCTATAATATTGAGAGTGTTACGGAGGTTGAACCCGTAATCCGGGATGAACACGATAAGCCGCTGTCAGATGAAGAACCGCCAGAAGAAAACAAGGAGAACGCCAACGATATTCCGTTTGAAGTGAGACGACCGGGAAAAGATAACGGTTCGGAGCAAATGTCATTGTTTTAAAGGTTTCTGTGATGAGTACCGCCTGAATCGGGATACTTCGACAGGCTCAGTACAGGTTTGTTTGCTTTATCTGATTATTGCCGACGGATTTATCCGCCGGGTGAAAAAAATCTCACAATTCCACCTGTCTCTTGTTTGCAACGAGGGGGTGGTTGGAGTGCTGTCTGCAACAGAGCATTGGACGGGAAGTAAATTTTAGAATCCAGACTCAAATCCATTCATCCCATTCTTTTTTATTAATCATTCCATCTAACTGAATATCTGTGTCTTGATAATTTACTTTATGTGTATCTATTGGGCAGAGATAAGAATTTTAGATTTGTTTGATTCCCTTCATTAGGGTAATTCGTCGAATGAATACATTCTCACACGTTTGATAGCAGCATAAGCCATGATTTCATCCAATGCTTCCGGGACAATAAAATGTCCCGTTTCTTTTTCACCAACCATTCGTATATCATGTGCATACATCACCACTATTTCTTTGTTCTTCCTTATCCTGTCAATTGCCTTTTTGGCTTGTACTATTAATTCTTCATTTTTTGATTTGGGATGGAAACTGAAACCATCTAATCTGAAATTTTCTTTGATATTTGAAATCTTTACGTAAGCGCGGTCTTCTTGCTCCCAATCACCGACTTTGCCTAATCCGCTCCTCACATGCCTGAAATAAGGACGCAATGCTCCGTCTGTAATACAGTCATGATTGCTGCTGGGATAAGCAAAACATGTGGGGATAAATCCTTTCTCTTTCATGGCCTCCAGTGCGGGAAGTATTTCGTTGGCAATATATTTTTCGATGGAGTACTTCTTGTAAAATTCTGTAACTTTCAAGTGTTGCAGGCCATGGCATCCGATAGCGTGTCCTCTTTCTTTCAGACGATGAAGAGAGGCAACCTGTACTGGCGTCAACTGGTCAAATCTGTCCACAAAGAAAGTTACCCGGGCATTGTACTTGGCGAATAATGGGATATACTTCTCCCAGTTTATCATGTTTCGGTCGTCGAAAGTAAGCAACAAACCAGGCTTTGACAAAAGTTTTGTTTTTCCTGTTTTACCTGCTATTTCAGGAAAATTGTTGTAACCAGAATGGGAAAATAGGGCAGTAGGAAGAAAATATACTCCCACTCCTATCAAGGTTCCCTGGGGTATAAATTTCCTTCTCTGAATTTTCTCCGTCATTTTCCAGATTATTTTAGAGAGTATTCATCATTCACGTTTCAAATAACCTGTTTGGTGTATCCCAATGGATACGGGCGACAAAAACGCTTCCATCGCTTCCATACTTTTCCACGCCTTTGGGCTGCATCCATTCGGAGACTGTCACCCAGGTTTCATCAGGACTTACATCTGTAACACCAAAATTCCCAAGTCTTGCGCCACGCTCCGGCACTAAGATTCTTTCTGTCTCGCGGATTACACATAATCTTTCAGGGTCAACCTGTGCCATAAACAGAGGCGCACGGTGCCGGAAAACATGATCGTTGTCAGCTCCTCTGCGTGTATATACCAAAAAAAGAGCATCGCTGTGGGTTACCCAGTGCTGTTGGGTGTTATAGTTCCCCAAATCCTCTCCGTCATCAAACTTCCATATTACAGGTTCATCGAAATGTAACCCGTCTGTCCCTTTGGTTACATAACCTGAACTATCATTCCTGAGAGTCAGGAAGTAAGTGTCTTTAAAGAAAGTCAGTGATGGTTCTCCGAATCCACGCGGAACATCAAGATGCAATTCATCTCCCTGTTCAAGAACTTTTAACTTGTTATTGTAAAAAGTACAACGAAAGACCGTAACCGAACTGGTTGTTCCTCTATCCGGGGTACGAAAGTAAACCGGAAGCAGAATGGTTCCGTCCCGCTTATCATACCGCTGCACACAGCCTGCCCCGCAATCATAAAATTTTTCAGGATCAGGCATCTCCAGTTTTTGCCAGGGTGCCCAGCCCGAAGAATCATATACCGAATAGCCTGTATTGCTTGGGCGGGGATTAATAACCTTCCAGTCAGGTGTATATACCACTGTGTGCCCCGTGCCAAGCAGCACTTTTGATTGCTTGTGCCAGGCAGGCCAAAAATCACTCAAAGCCACCGGGCACATTTCATTATTAATAATTTCAAAATGAGGAGCAAGGGTTTTGACTTCAGTCGGTGTTGTCCAGGTTTTTCCTAAATCATCACTATACATGCAAAACATTGACTTAAATACATCGCTCCCTGAAAGATCCTGCGTATTCATAGTCATTACAATTCTTGGGTGTCCGTTTTTGCCTGTCATGGGTACAATTCCTGCCCTCGGATGCACGAAACAGTTGTCCCCGTCAAAATATCGCGTCGGATTGTCAAGTGAAAGACTATACTTCAATCTTTTCACATCGAAATAAAAATTTTGCAATAAAGCGGGCAGGCTTAAAAACGATATGCCGCCTACTACTGAATTTCTGATAAATTTACGCCTTCCATGGCTATTGGAAGAGGGCATCATTTCACTTTCCTTATCTGCAATCTTCATATTTTAAAATTTGTAGTTTTTTCGTTAACCTCTCAAAAATATGTATTTACTGTTTTGGTTTTCAGCAAAGTTAAAGATATTCGTTAATGAACATCCAGATACAAACTAAATGTTGTTATAATGCGCTGATTAATTGTGTTTTATTGAGATTTCTCCCGCAGGGAGAAATTTTTCTATATTATTGTATATCTGTTATATATTTAACGTGAGTTCGATGTAAGAAATCATCTTGAAATTTATTTGCCTTTTGCTAAAAAAAGTTGCTTTTAACTTGTGAAAAAAGCAGAATAATTTGTGTAAGGAGCGTCAGTGTTAAAAATCAAAAATAACACTTTGTGCTTTACACACTTTTATGGACAGTATTATTGTTGCATATATAATGCTATCTATTTCTTTCTAATGGCATGTTATTCCGTTAGTAATCGCATTGATGAATGTAGGAGCATGTATATCCTTAAAAATTTACCGTTATATTATATTTTCGACAATAGAAATTGTGCATGGCTATAATCAACGTGAAAATGTACATTTTAGATATAATTAGCTAAAGACCTCGGAGACTTAGCTTTACTGAAATTACAAGTATTAAGCTTGAAAAATCTCCGAAGTCTCGTTCTCTCTATAACACTTATTCAGGAAAAAACATAGTTTC
>CAZVAD010000054.1:0-1282 GCA_964624645.1 uncultured Mariniphaga sp. | reverse complement strand
TATCGCATCCTCTTCGGGAAAAAATATACTTTCATAACTGAATGCTCCTCCCGGTAAGGCATCTTCAATTATCGTGGATATATCCGTTGGGCTTACCGATTGCTTGGAGATTGTACCTTCAATATTGGTATAGGTAATTTCTACTTCGCAATTTTCTACAGTAACTCTCCATGTAATAGTTGTTATCCCTTTTTCCATGGTTACATTCCTGATGGGGCGAGGTTCAAGGCTTTTCTGATACTGTTCTCCATACGATGTCGCTTCAGTTTCAGTTGGTACAGACATATGTCCGTTCCCTGCATGGTAAAGGTAAAAAATATGGTTGCCCTCTTCTACGGGTTCAATGATAACGGTATAATATCTTTTTTCATCCAACTGATTGAAATCAATTGGGACACTTGTTTCATTGATACCGTCATTCCAAGTCATATACAGTTCTCTTATTCGGGGATCTGTATTGACTTCCCAAGTGAATTGTATCCTGTTTTTCCCTGACTTAGTGGAAACAGAATCTACTTTGGCTATATAATTTGTTTCCCCCTTGTTGTAATAGGAATCAACATTATCGTACATTCCATCACAAGCATAAAACAAAAAGCTTAGCATTATGCTACATAAAAAATATTGTATTTTCATCTTAATATAATTTATTATTTTACAGTTGATCCATAAAATTCTAATTCCCCAATAAGCAACCGTACCGGCATAACCCAATTTTCAGTTACTTCAAAACGAATGTAACGAACAGGAAAGGTGCTCATGCATTCCATATCGAAGCCGGCTATAGCCGCTGCCATATCTTCATCGGTGTGATTCACAGGATCTCCGGATGGTTTATACATAGAAATGTCATTCACATCGCTTAACAATATCCAATCTTCCTGATACCCATTCACCCAATAATCCGTATCTGTATTAGTTATGTCCGGACTTAAAGTCCCATAAACTTTCCATAATTTAGGGGTACAATTAATATATGGGCCGTTGGATGAGCGATGCCAAAGCTTATAGCGACTGAGAATGACAGGCTGACCCAAATCAATTGTAAAGAAAACTGGTGAAAGCATTACATCCACAGATGTGTACATACCAGTCGCAATATTTCCGTCAAACAAATTCCTAAAACCTCCCGCATCATTCTCATCCCGTGGGAGATCTAATTTTTTGAAGGGAGTGGGATTTATCTTCTCTTCAAAATACGGAGTGAGTGAAGCATACAATGTATCTGAAAGATTATTCCAGCGATCGCGGACATATACGCCAAATATCCTTTCTGTAGATT
>CAZVAD010000053.1:13613-17406 GCA_964624645.1 uncultured Mariniphaga sp. | reverse complement strand
TTTGAGCCAGCTCACTTTTTGCTCAGTGGTGTGCTCTTTTCCAAGAATGTTTTTGTAGAGTTCCGGACGGCGGGCGTTCATATAGCGGTAGCCGCCGGCAAGCGTTAATTTTTCAGGAATCAGTACAGAAGAGGCCACGTCATCATTCAGCTTCCGGCATTCAGCCACCACATCACCAAACGGATCAATAATCATGGAGCAGCCGTTTTTCAACTGGTCGTCATCCATCCCTATGGGATTGGCAAAAACCACATAGGCCGCATTGTCGTATGCCCGTGCCGGCAGCCATTTCATCAGCCAGCGGCGGCCTTTCATGCCATCAAATTCCAGCCGGAGAGATGTGGGGTCGTTTTCTCGGTTTTCCCAGAGTCTGGGATCAACAAATCCTGCTCCCGGACGTGTTGAAGGCGTGCACATGGTAACATGCGGCATGAAAATAATATCTGCGCCAAGAAATTTGGTTGCACGCACATTTTCCGGAATATTGTTGTCGTAACAAATCAAAATTCCACATTTCCAGCCATGCAGGTCAAAAACAGTATATTCATTTCCCGGACTCAGGTGCACACTGATGAACGGATGAAGTTTTCTGTGTTTTGCCGCCAGTCCGTTTGAGTCAACGCACACACAGGTGTTGTAAATATTCTGTTCTTCGTCTTTTTCAAACAATCCGGCCAGCACTGTCATCTTATATTTGCGGGCAATTTCAATCAGTCTGCCTGTGCTTTCGCCTTCGGGAACCGGCTCTGCAATGTCAAGTAATTGTTCCCGGGAAAGCTTTCGGGCAAAAGAATAGCCGGTGATGCAGCATTCATGGAAGACGATCACCTGAGAACCTGCATCTGTGGCTTTTTTTGTCAGTGTTTCAATTACCGATAAATTATAAGCTTTGTCGCCGCTACGGTTTTCAAATTGTGCGGTTGAAATTTTCAGCTTTTCCATATCATTGCGCATTATGTTTTGTTCCTCTAAAAATTGTCGTTGCGGTTTTATCCTGTTTTTGGATCGAAAAGCAATATTAATTTTTACTTTTGAAACCAACATGCCTTTTTGGTTTTTTCTTTAAAAAAGAGTAGGTGGGCAGATATTTGAAATCTGTATTCAGCATTGGATTTAAAAACAGTATTGTGAATATGAAGAAGCTTTTCATTTTTCTTTTCTCCCTTTTCTTTTCGTCTGAAATGATTGCCCAGTCGGCGGAAGTTCAGGCAAACTACAACAGTGCCGGCGATGTGGATTTTGTTGCCTACAATAACTCACCGGCGCCGCTGTTTCTTCAGGTGGATTTTGCCGATCTGGAAAACACCACATTCAATGAGCCGCTGCCCTATGTGAAACTTCTTGAGCCGGGATTCAACGTGCTGTTCACGTTGTATCGTTATCCCGATGCCGGTGTGCCGCGTTTCAATTACCAGATAAAAACGTTCAAATCAAATCCTTTGGCATTGCCCGATCTTGATTTTCCTTATCTGATTCCTTTTTCTCCCGGCGCCGAAGTTTCGGTTTTTGAAGTGAAAAGCCTTGCAGGCTTCTGGGGCAGCGCTCTGCCCGAATCCTGGAATGCCACCGGATTTGATGCCACTCCCGGAACGCCGGTTTTTGCAAGCCGCACCGGAATAGTGGTTGAAGTGGCGGGAGCGCAGCGAACGGGCGAGCCGCAAACCTGGTATCACACCTGGAATAATTCCATAACCGTACTGCAGGCGGATGGCACGTTGATGTGTTACCGCAATGTCATTCCCGGAAATATAAAACTGAAAGTGAACGAAAAAATTTTTGCCGGCCAGCCACTGGGTGTTGTTTCAACCGGGAGCAGCGAACTGCTGGTTCTGATCTTTCAGCAAAGCGAAAGTTCGCCGGCATTGCGGTTTGTCATTCCACAATTTGTGGTGGGAGAAACCGAAACGGGGTTGCTGCTTCCATTGCAGAAATATCCGGTGGTTCATCCGAAGGATATCCGCGGAATGGAAATGAGCAGCCGGGAAAAGAGGAAATTTTTAAAGTGATAATCAGTCAATTGGCTGGTTTGTTTTGAGGCTTTTATCAAGTGGAACAGAATGTTTCGTCAAACTTTTCTATCTTTATAACATAATATTCAAAAATCAGAGAGTAATGAAAAAGTGTTTCTATCCCGTTGTTTCAATGATTATCTTCTTTCTTTTCTCCTGCACTCCTGACAAAACCGGAATCCATGTTGTTTTTCCCGAAGTCAGCGAACCGGCACAAATTACCAGTGGCGATAAAGAGCACCTGTTTGCCAGTTACTATGGAATCAACTCGTGGAGCCGTAACCAGCGGTATGTAACCGTTTTGCAAACCGATATCCGAACCCGTCTCCCCGATGAAAACGATCCGGCAACGCTGGGATTGGTGGATTTGGAAACCAACAGGTTTATTCCGTTGACAAAAACCCGTGCATGGAATTTTCAGCAGGGCTGTATGGCACACTGGCTGGGAACTTCACCCGATTCGCTAATTATTTTCAATGATTTCCGCGATAATCGGTTTGTTTCTGTCATTTTGAATGTTCACACCCGGCAGGAGGTAAAGGTGTTTCCGTTTCCGGTGAGCGCTGTTTCACCGGATGGAAAACAGGCTGCAAGCATCAACTATTCCCGGTTACGTACCACCCGTCCCGACTATGGCTATGGCGGCAACGGGCAGGATGCCCGGTTAGATGTGAAATTTCCCGAAGATGACGGGCTTTTTCTGGCTGACCTGGAAACCGGAGAAAAAAAACTGCTGGTATCCATTGCTCAGGTGAAGCAATATATCCCTGAATTCCCGGAAGACGGTACCGCTTATTTCAACCACACCCTTTTCAGCAGGGGCGGTACAAAAATTATGTGGCTGGCAAGGGCAATCATTCCGCACCGGATCACTGCATCCATGACGGTGAACACCGACGGAACCAATGTTCAGCGCTGTTTTCCCGAAAACTGGGGCGGCTCGCATTACGACTGGCTCAACGATGACCAGCTGATGATTACTGCCGCCTATGAAGGGACGAGGCTCTATGCGCATATCCTGTTCACGGTGGGGGAGCAGGATTACGTCCGGTTGGGGAACGGTCTGCTCGATTTTGACGGACACGGAACTTTCTCTCCCGATGAAAAATGGATGGTGACGGATACCTATCCCGGGCCGGGATTGCGCGAGCAGAAAATCTACCTGATGGATATGAAAACAGAAGCGGTGCTGCCGTTGGGAAGATTTGCCCAGCCCGAAGAATTCACCGGTTTCTGGCGTTGCGATCAGCATTGCCGGTGGAGCCCCAACGGAGATATGATCGGGTTCAATTCGGCGCACACCGGCAACCGGCAGGTTTATATTTTCAGGCTGAAATTCTGAAAACTTTTCAGGTTGAAATGACAAATTTCAGGTTGTGATCGCTTTTCATTCTGGCTGATAGAGAATCACGAGTTGCAACTTTTTGCGCTGTTTTTAATGGTTTTTTGTTCGATAGGACTCCCGGATTAATTTTTTGATTTTGAGTGATTAAAGTCAGCTTTTCATCCTGATTTTTGAATTAAAATCATTATATTTATAATCAAAAACATTCGTGATTATGGAAAAGAAAGAGAAAAGAAAACCGAGGACATTGCGCGAAATGGCAGCGCCGAAACATGGGAAACCGTTGTTTCAAGTGCCGTTGGAGGAAGCGTTGAAAAATATAAGGGAAAACAAAAGAAGATTGGGGCTTTCCTGAAAGTTCCGGATTTAAAGTCGCTGCCCGTTAGCACAAGGCGATTGCGCCGTAAAAAATCCCGTTCCATTAGGAAAGTTAAATCAG
>CAZVAD010000053.1:0-13513 GCA_964624645.1 uncultured Mariniphaga sp. | reverse complement strand
TTGTTGGCGTACAAAAAGCACAAATCTCAAAAATTGAAACGAGTATGAAAAATGCTCGTTTTGGTACAATTTTAAAAGTATTTGAAGCTTTAGGAGCGAAAGTGAATTTTAATGTTGAACTTGATCATCAAAAACTGGCAATCTAAGAATATGCGAACCGCTAATAATATGTTAGTGGCAACCGAAGGAAACGATACCGACACATTATAGATAAATGAAAGCAATAAAAAGGATTTTACCATTCTTCATAACAAGCATCCTTGTCATAGGATTTTGGAAACTTTGGACAGACACAGACAATTATGCATGGAATCCAATAGGAAAAGAAGTTTTGATGCTTGATATTGCTTTGACTTCAATTTTTATCTACAAGACTATTTTTTGGTTAATTGTAGCCAACTTGATTGTTGTTACAATTAAATTCTTGATTAAGAAAAGATTTAAGATAGCTGGTTTGATTAGTGTTTTGACAATTTTGATCTATTTTATTGCAGGGCATTATGTTGACAGAATATGTGCATTTCATTACTATTCTGTTTTTCACAATCAATCTGTTGCAGAAGGATTCATTGACAGACCAATAAAGGAAGCAGGTTATCAAATTGGACCCATTTTGACAGAACAAATAATTGATAAAGAGATGAAATATCGTGTATATGCAATCGGTGGACTTAAAGAGATTAAATACAAACCAGCAACTTCCGCATTGGCCAGAATATTAGTTGACTCAACAGAACATATTGAATTCAGAGCAAATGCATATGAAGTATTATCATTTTTTGATACGGATGAAACAAGGAAAATATTAAGTGATTATAAAGAGCAATCAGACTCAATTGACCAGAAAGTTATTGAACTTGGTGATTATTTTATTAAGAGCAAATAAAAGACGGCAGGCACTAACATGCGGTATAAAAAAGCGAGAAGAAACGCCTTAACTTAAAATTTCATTCTTATTGTTAGTACCTAATTCTATGTTTTACACTCAACTAATTTATTTTAAATAAGTTATTTTTCAGGAAAAAATTTGTACTTTTGTATCCGAATGAATACAAGGGTGAAATGTATTTTATTGAGAAAACAATAGAATTTGATAAGTGGTTGAGAAAGCTAAAAGATTTAAGAGCCAAAGCTAAAATTTTATTCAGAATTCAGAAATTAGAAAATGAAGAACATTTTGGGGATTTTAAATTTGTTGGAGATGGTATTGTAGAATTACGAATTGACTACGCTAAAGGATACAGAGTTTATCTTAAAGAAGAAGATGGTAAAATTATCGTTCTTTTGGTAGGTGGAGATAAGTCAACTCAGCAAAAAGACATTGATAAAGCAAAGAAAATTTGGAAAGAATTAAATAAATAAAAAATGAAAACATCAAAATTTGATATTGCAGATTACTTGGATAATGACGGGATAATTGCCGAATATTTGAATGAAGCATTAGAGAATGGTGATGAAAAAGCCATTCTTGTGGCTATAGGTAATATTGCAAAGGCTATTGGTATGACCAAAATTGCCGAGCAAACCGGATTAAGTAGGCCAAGTTTATACAAAGCTCTCTCTGAGGGCGCTAAACCACAATTTGCAACAATTTTAAAAGTATTAAGAGCAATTGGTGGAAATTTACAAATTAGCGCGTCACCGGCTTGAGTGATTTAAAGGTTATCCTGACCCCTCCAAAACCAGAAAAGGGCATTGAACTTATAAAGCCAACACCCATTCTGACATTTTTCGTAGGGAAAATGTGAGTTTTCTGATAAAATCCTTTTAATCCATACCGCCCGTGCAATCAAGGCAGGCAAGCGCATAGCTGTCGTATTCATCGAAAGCCGGACCCGGTCTTCCGTTGAACACAATGATCCGGTCAATGCGTACTTTTTGGCCATCATCGAACAAAATAAACTCTTCACCGTCAGGCGAAGTTGTTATCTCCTTCAGATTCCCTTTGGCATTCTTCAGCGTATTCCCTTCGCCAAAATAGTGAGCCACAGCCGTTTCTTCAGAAGAAATGGCCTGTTCGATGGGTTCGTAGTAAACCGGGTCAACCGGAAGAAATATTGTTTTCATTTCTTGAATTTTTAAGAACCAAATAAGGGGAAATCCCCGGAAAATGAAGCGGAAATAAATTTCCGTTCACATGAATTAAGCATGAAAACTGTCCTCCAGTTCCTGAGCTTTCGGGAAAAGGATATTGTTTTCAAGGTGGATGTGCCGGTGCAGGTCTTTTTCAAACTCGGCAAGCTGTCTGAAAGTTACATCGTAGGTGGAACAACCGTCGGACGGAACCGTGTAGTTGTCCGTCAGTTTTGAGATTTTCTCAAACCGGTCTCCTTCATCCTGATGTTCGGCCACCATAACCTCTATGGAATTTGAAACCTCGCCGAATGGCGCTGATGGCAGGCTTTTGTTCTCTTTTTTGGCATGTTCCATCCTTTTGATATAGGGGAACAGCATAAGTTCCTCCTTTTGCATGTGCATGACCAGCTCGCCCGCTGAAATGTAAAACTCATCCTTGACCTTTGCAAGCTCCGGATGATTGCCTCCGTGCACTCTTGCAATTTTATCGATATTTTCCTTCAAAAAAGGAATGTTTTTCCGGATATAGGCATGGTGCCTGTTCACAATATAATCGGCCAGTGCGCTCAGCTCAAGGCTGTTGATATAATCCGCATCAGGGTCGGATTCCTGCATGGCATCATTCAACTGTCCGATCAGGAGATCGGATTGAACGCCTGCTTCTTCACAGGCTTCGCCAATGGTACGGTTTCCGCCGCAGCAAAAATCTATGTTGTTGGACTGGAATGTTGTGGCCGTTTTGTAGTTGATTTTTACCACTTCGCCAATCGGTGTGTCTGTTGTAATATTCATGACTTTAAAAATTTAATATATGCAAAAGTACTGAAAATATAACAAAAGACAAAAAGGTCTTGTTTTGTGTTTTGCCATTATTTTTCTGCCTTGCCACTAATCCGTTGCCAGAAGGTATGCGCCAAACAGCGTATCTTCACGGATGGGGGTCAAAGGGAAAAAACCGGATTGAATTTTAAAATCTTTAACCTGAAGCGGAAAGCGGTTTTCCATCTCACGGGCAAATTCGCCAAAGGATTTGCCTCGCTGATAAAAAGTTTTGAAAATGCCCGTTTTGTCCGGGGAAACAAAATTTTCAAGCCGGAGTGAAAGCAATCCCATATTTTGCCGAACGTTGATTTCAAGGCACGGATTCACCTGCAATTCTCCGTTTTCGTCACGAAAAACAAGAATATCCACCCCGAAATTTCCTTCGTAAAATTGTGGAAATATGCTGTTCTCCATTGCTGAAATAAGGTGTGGAATTATAATTTCGGGTAAGGTTTCGGCAAACCGGATAATTTCGGGAGCCACAGCGGGAAATAATTTTCCGGTTGAAATATCCGGCCAGCCATTCAGAAAATTTCCCTGATATTGCCCTTTTTCATCGGCAAAAAACCGGCTGACTCCCAGGTATTCAATTTTTCCTTTTGCTGTTTTAAACTGAAAAGCCATATCCAGAACCTTATCCAGCAGCGGCTCAGCAATTACATAACCTTGCTCCCTGACCATTCCCAAAAGTTTTTCCCAGACTTTTTCAACCACCGGAATTTTTGTAACCCGTTGAAGTCCCCTGCCGGAACTGCTCCACGGCGATTTTACCATAATTCTGCCCCACCGGCTGATGCAATCTTTCAGGTCGGTTTTGGTGGTGCAAATCTTTGGAAAAAGAGACTTGGAAAGCGAAATTTCTGGCGGAAGCATTTGCAGGATATGGAGTGCAAACTTTCTGGAGGCTATTTCCTTATGCTCCGGTTTCCAGTTAAAAACGGGGGCGTTTTGAAATTCAGGGGAGCATGATTTTTTCAGCGGCTCCAGCAAACGATGGGCAGCCGGACTCCATCCCCACGGAAGCAGCCGGTTTTTGGGCTGATTCTGAAAATCTACACCGGCAGCAATATCTTTTATCAGAAAAAAACGTGGAGGAGAAATATCCAAAACCCTCAATGCCTGTAAGTAATTTTCGGGCGGAAGCTCCCGCACCAGCAACACATCTTCCGGCTGCATCAGGAAAAGCATCAACGCTTCCAGTTCCTTCTCCATTTGTTGAAGCAACCGGTTGGGTTGCCACGAAGGGCGGCCGTTTGCCACGGCAAACTCACACGTCGGGTTAAAAAGAAAGATATCCGGGAAACGTTTGTCCATGGGGAAAGTTAAAAAGCTAAGGGCACATCTGCCGGGCGTTTGTGCTTCCATCGCCGGTGCGACCATAAATAATACTCAGGTTTATCTGTAATAATCTCCTCCATTTTCCGGACGTAGGCTTTCATGATTTCAGTTTCGGTGTGATGCTCCGGATTTTCAAAAAGGGTTTCAAAAGTGAGCTCATAATAGCCCCGCCTGCTTTTATCGATTCTGATAAATACCACGGGATGATTGAACTTGCGGGAGATTGCGGCAGGCCCCGGATAGAACAAAGTTTCCTGGTTCAGAAACATTGCCCACAGTTTGTGAAAAGCCGGCGGCGTCTGGTCGCCGACAAGGCCGGGAGCCACGAGTTCATGTTGCCTGTTTGCTTTTATAAGCCTGCGCAAAACGGAAGATGCCGGCACCGTCTCAGCGCCGAACCGCTCACGGATATTTTGCATAAAACGGTCAAAGTGCAGGTTGTGAAGCGGCTTGTAAACCGCAAGAACGCGGGGCTTCAGGAAAAATGGAAAAATATTTGTCCACTCCCAATTGCTATAATGCATGGTGATCATAACCACACTTCTTCCCTGCGCATAGAAGCGATTTATCACCTCCGGATTTTTAATGATCATCCGCTTTTTAAATTCTTTTTCACCGATGCCGCCAGCTTTTACCGTTTCCACAATCAGGTCTGCAAAATGCCGGTAAAAGGACTTCACAATTTTCTGAATCTCCTTTTCTGATTTCTCCGGGAAAGAGTTTCTGAGGTTTTGAAAAACAACCTTTTTCCGGTAGCCAACGAGATGGTATATCAACAGATAAAAAATGTCCGAAAGAAAATACAGCGCTCGCAAGGGCAGCTTTGACAATAGTTTAATGCAAAAAATTCCGGGATGAAAAGATTGCTTTTTGCTCATATCATGTTAAAAATAGAGGTAAAACTACATTTTTTAAAACAAATCGGAATGAATTTTCGCCCTGTTATCTTCATTTTGAAAGGCCATAAAAAAACGGGACTGATTCAGCCCCGTTCTTCTTTATACTCCAAATTATTTTGTCAGTCTTTCCAATCTTTTCATAATGGAGAAGATGAATACCGCTGAAAGCAGGCAGCAAACTACAAAAATTAACCAGAGTTGCCACAAATCGAGCTTCCCCCAGAAATCGCTTCCGATGAACAAAAACTTATTCCCGACAGCGGTGGCAAGCAGCCAGCCCCCCTGCATCAATCCCTGGAAGCGCGGGGGCGCCACTTTCGAGACAAATGAAAGCCCCATCGGGCTTAAAAACAGCTCGGCTATCGTGAGTACAAGATAACTGCTTATCAGCCAGTAAGGCACTATCCTTGAAGAATCCGGAACCGGATTGTATTTGGTCATTCCGTTTTCAACGTATTGCAGTTCGTGAGGCGATATGAGGCCAATTGAACCAACAAGAATGATGACAAAGCCAAAAGCAGCGATAATCATTCCGATTCCAATTTTCCGGGGCGTGGAAGGTTCCATGTTCTTTTTTCGCAGCCAGGTGAAAATTGCCATTACCGGGAAAGTCAGCGATACGATAAACAACGGGTTAAAGGATTGAAAAACTTCGGGAGCAATCGGATTTGAGCTTTCAAATCCGGAAACCATATACCAGGTATATGCTCCGCCAACCAATACCAATGCTCCGCCAATCAGTTTATAGAGCGCCTTCTTATTGAAAAGCAAAACGATACCGGCTAACGCTCCGATAAATGACAGAATTGATCTCAGGTTGAAAAATATGTTGGTGAACGGCGCAACTTCTTTCACCGTATAATCGCGGGCAAAGAATGTGAGCGTCAATCCGTTCTGATGGAATGACATCCAGAAGAAGATGACAACAATAAATACGAGAATAAGCGCTGAAACACGGGGTTTTTCCTCTTTTGTTGAAATCTGGATCATCATTGCCACAAAGCCGACAAACAGCCCGACGGCTGCGCCAAGAGCAAAATCGTTCATTAAAAAATAGAAAATGAATGAAGTGGTTATCATTAAACCGGCAGCAAGCAAAAAGCCGGCGGTATTGGTTCTGGCGCCATCCTTTTTTTCTTCTTTCTTCACTTTGCCGACTGTTGGCAGCAATCTGTTGAAAATAACGTAAACCAGCAGCGACACAATCATTGCCCCGGCTGCAATTCCAAACGCATAGTTATACCCTTTGGAGAACACATTGATGTATTCGTTGGCAAACACACCAAGGTCGGCTACCATTTTGCCTGACACATGGTTGGCCAGTTCCTGGAACTTTGCAACATCATCCAGCGTTCCGTTGCTGTATGCGTGGCACATGGCAGGCAAACTGCCATCGTGCAGAAATCCCTGCGTTTTCAGGAACCAGTTGCGGACTCCGTTGGCAACAAACGGGGCAAAAAAAGCGCCGATATTGATACCCATATAAAATATCATAAAAGCGGTATCGCGCACTTTTGAATATTTTGGGTCGTCATACATCTGTCCGACTACCGCCTGCAAATTGCCTTTGAAAAGCCCGTTGCCTAATGCAATGGTAAACAGTGCAATAAGTGTCAGTGCCAGCGGATTGCCCGGAATGGCTATCACAATGTAGCCGGCAAACATGATAAGGATTCCGAGGAGAATGACAAACTTGTATTTGCGGGTTGCATCGGCGATTATACCGCCAATGAGCGCCAGCGCATAAATCCCGAAATAAAACCAACTGTAATAAACTCCGGCCTGCGATTCGGTGATCCCATATTTAGCCTGAAGAAAAAGTACGAGTATGGCCATCATGGTATAAAAGCCAAACCGCTCCCCCATATTGGAGAAAAAGGCGACGATAAGACCTTTTGGATGATTTTTGAACATAAAAAAGAGTTAAAATGATTGTTAAAATAAGTTGTTATAAAACAGAGAATTAATATTCTATATTAAGCCGCAAAAATAAAAAGTTTTTCCGACAATCCTTTTTTGAATTGAACGAATGCGTTTTAAAAACAGCAAGATATAAAGATTTCTCTTTTCAGTCGAAATGACTTTTATTCCTCTCCGACAAGCTTTCGGAAGAGTTAAGGATGCAATGCGGGGCAGCTGTGCCGCCCCGCATTGCATCCAAAATCCTAAGAACCAGGGTCATCGGTGCTGAAAGGAGAAACCTGACTAAATTATTGAAAGTCAATGATACATTGAGAAAAAGGGAGGTACATACAGATGTTCGTAAAAGTTTTCCCGGTTTTTAATGCAATGGTTTGCGATTGAATAGTAATTTTAGCAATTCAAGCAAAAACGGATAAACTTCAATAAAAATGAAACTCTTTTCTACAAAGCAGATAGCCGGAATTGATGCATTCACCATAAAAAATGAGCCTGTTGACGATATTGATCTGATGGAACGGGCTGCCCGGCAGATTACTGACTGGATGATTTGCCATTTCTCTACTGAAAATAAAATGGTGTTTTTTGCCGGTCCGGGAAACAACGGGGGCGACGCGCTTGCCGTTGCAAGGCAGCTGGCAGATTCAGGCTATGTGTGTGAAGTCTGTTTTTCCGGTTTCGGAAGGGAACGGAAAGGTTCATCTGCAATAAACTGGACTCGGTTGCAAGAGCAGGGAAAAGTGAAGCTGGCTGAAATCCGGACTTTGGATAATTTCCCGGAAACAGCCGGAACCGATATTCTCATCGACGGGTTGTTTGGCTCAGGATTAACCCGCCCATTGGAAGGATTTCCGGCGGAAATGGTCAGAAAAATCAATGCGCTTCCCAATACCACGGTTGCCATTGATATTCCCAGCGGCCTGATGGGTGAGGACAACACCGGGAATAGTCCTGAAAATATTATCCGGGCGGATTATACGCTGACTTTTCAGTTTCCGAAAATCAGCTTCTTTTTTGCAGAAAATGAAATATTCACCGGCAAGTGGGAGGTTTTGCCCATCGGGCTACACCCTGACGGAATTGCGCAAACACCCTCTCCGTTTGCTTTTATTGAAAAAGAAGAGGTGCGGAAGATGATTCCGCCCCGCTCAAAGTTTGCCCACAAGGGAACTTTCGGCCATGCGTTGCTGGTTGCGGGAAGCTACGGAAAAACAGGCGCAGCGGTTTTGGGCGCCAAAGGCGCTTTGCGGGCGGGAGCAGGATTGCTCACGGTGCATGTTCCGAGGTCCGGCTATCCGGTAATCCAGACTGTCGTTCCCGAAGCAATGGCCAGCGTAGATACTCACGAATTTTGTTTCAGCCAGTTGCCGGACTTGTCGCCTTATTCCGCAGTTGGCGCCGGTCCCGGATTGGGAATGGAAAAGGAGACTCAATCCGCACTTTTTGAGCTTCTTGCCCAAGTCAAAGTGCCTTTGGTGCTGGATGCCGATGCGCTGAATATTCTTTCCGAAAACAAAGAGTGGCTGAAAAGATTACCTGAAAACATCATTTTGACACCTCATCCCGGTGAATTTGAGCGGCTTGCCGGGCAGCCCGGCAACTCCTGGCAGCGCCTTCAAAAGCAAATGCAACTGGCTCAGGAGCTGAAAGGAATCATCATCCTGAAAGGAGCATACACGACCATTGCCCTGCCCGACGGAAAGCTTTTTTTCAACTCCACCGGAAATCCGGGAATGGCAACCGCAGGCAGCGGCGACGTGCTCACCGGAATAATTCTCGGTTTGCTGGCCCAGCGGATACCTCCTGAACATGCTGCCATTGCAGCCGTTTTTCTGCACGGCCTCGCCGGTGATCTTGCTGTCAAAGAAAAGTCGGAAAACGCAATGATTGCCGGAGACATAATTGATTTTTTAGAGAAAGCTTTCCTTTTGCTGAAGTGATTTCACTTCCCGCCCAGTCATTGAAAAAAGATTTTGCCTTGCCATGCGCAATAAAAGTTCTATTTTTAGCCCTTAAATAAAAATAAATTTAAAATGAGAATATTGATTTTTATACTGTCCGTTTTGCTGGCGATGCCTGCATTGGGACAAAAAAGAAGAACCGACGAAACTGCAGTTCATCTGTCTCAGGAAGGAATAACTTATGCGCTCCCCCGCACGGGATTCAGAATCACGGTGAGCGCAACCAAAGAGTCTTTTACTCCCGGTCCCTATGCCGCTTATGCTGAACAGTTGTTAGGCATTACGAATGTGCGGAACCGCGCTTCGGTGAACTGGTCTATCGATAATGTGGAAATGGAATCGTTTGCCGAGCCTGACCCCGAGCAGGTGCATAAAACCATGGGAAATGCGGCGTCATTTGTAAATCTGACCGCCGACGGACTGTTGGCAGGAATCAACGCCGGGCAATCGCCGGAAGGTATTCCGTTGCTGCGAACCAATTCATTTGCCGGCGGCAGTTTGAAATACGATCCATTTTCGTTTGCCAACATCAATGATAGTCCTGTTTTTGCTCCCGGCGATTCGTCCAATAATTTCAGGCCATACCGCGTGAGCATGGAGCGGAAAGCTGCCGAAGCTGCTGAACGTGTTCTTGAGTGCCGTCAGGCAAAATTCCATATGGTGGCCGGACTGATGGATGAATTTCATCCCGATGGAAATGCTTACACCGTAAGCCTCAACGAGCTTGAAAAAATTGAAGCGGATTACCTGAGCCTTTTCAGTGGCCGGACAACCTATCAAAGCGAGGTTTTTAGTTTTGATTTTGTTCCCGTTTCTGCATCCGACAGGGGAGAGGTGGTATTCCGTTTTTCCGATGATGCCGGCGTGCTGCCTGCATCTGACCTTTCTGGAAAACCGGTGACTCTCCGCGTGGAAACTGAAAAGGGGCTGGTATCCAAATACACGGAATTTGCACGTTCGCAAAGCTCAGATGCCGGTGAAAGCGGTCTGTTTTACCGCTTGCCTGTTACGGCAAATATCAGTCTGGTTTATGAGTTGAAAACCATTGCCACAGCGCGCACCGTCATTGCACAATTCGGGCAGGTGGCTCCGCTTCCCGAAGAATTGCTCACGGGCGAATATACCATTGAAATTCACCACGAAACGGGTGCGGTGAAATCCATACGGAAAAAATAAAGCCGACAGAAAAGGGCGCCGGAAAAGCGGCTGCCCTTTTTCTATCTCTTTTTTCACTTTCATAAAATCAAAAACAAACGAAAAATATAATGAATACAGCAAGAAAAATGTTGAATGAATCGGCACCCATTCGCTGGCTGGCGCTTGTGCTGGTGAGCAGCCTCATGTTTTCAACCTACTATTTTCAGGATTTCTTTTCGCCGCTGCGCGAACTGATGGAAACCGACCTGGGAATCAACAGCGAAGAATTTGGAAGAATCATCGGACTGACCACCATTGCCAACATGTTCGGCATGATCATCATTGGCGGCATCATTTTAGACAAATGGGGAATTCGCCTTGCCGGGCTGGCATTTGGCGGACTAGCTGCCGTTGGCGGCCTCATTACCGCGTTGGCATCCATGGGATATTTCGGCGCGGATAAATCTTCGATACTCACCGGACTGATTATCGGGCGCATTTTGTTTGGTTCAGGACTGGAAGTGGTTTGTGTCGTGGCAACCCGTGCCATTGTTAAGTGGTTCAAAGGATATGAAATGGCGCTTGCGATGGCCATCAACATGGGTTTTGGCCGCTTAGGCTCCGCGCTAGCCATTGCTATTTCTCTGGATATTGCAGGCGTTACCGTTTCTCCGGCGGTTGTTTTCGCAGGTTCGCTCATCGGGTTGTCTCTGATTTTCTTTGTGATTTATCTGTTTTTCGACATCAAGCTCGACAACCAGATCAAAGCAGCCAGAGTAGCTGAAAATGACCGGAATACAGACGATGCAGCAGATGAAGATTTCAAATTTTCCGATCTGGTAAAACTGGTTACAAACAAATCTTTCATATACATTACTTTGCTGTGTGTTGCATTTTATTCGGCAGTGTTTCCGTTTATCCAGTATGCGCCTGACCTGTTGGTCAATAAGTTTGGTTTCAGCTATGTTCTGCCTGAGTCGGCAACTGTCGTGGCTTTTGGAAGCGAAGCGCTCGGAAGTGCGCTGGTTTTCATCGTAATCTTCATTTTTGCACTTCTGGTAACGCTGGTGCCAAACAATCTGAAAAAGAAAAGCGCCAAGAGATTGTCTGTAACCATCATTTTGGGAATTTTTGCCATTGCGGTTTTTCTTGTGCGCGACACGCTGGGCATCTGGCTGGTCAACGGGCCCAAAACGGCCTCGCTTATCCCGCTCGGAACCATTATTTTTACGCCGGTTTTCGGGAGTTATGTTGACCGGAAAGGGAAAGCGGCCTCGCTGATGATTTTAGGATCGCTGCTGCTCATTTTCGCACATTTGTCGCTCTCTGTTTTTCAATCTGCTACATTGGCTTATTTCGGGCTGCTTAGCCTTGGCATTGCATTTTCCTTAGTTCCTGCCGCCATGTGGCCTTCGGTTGCCAAAATTGTTGCTGAAAACCGTCTGGGAACAGCTTATGCCACCATGTTCACTGTGCAGAACTGGGGGCTTGGCGCATTTTTCTGGGGAATCGGGGCGTTGCTCTATAAAGTGAACCCCCATGTGGTCAAAGCGCTTTCAGACATGCGCGAAACGCTTCTGACACAGGGCTTATCCGGTGGTGAAGTGTCGGACAAAATCAAGCTGTTGCAATTGGATGGCTCACTGCCTTATTACAATTACACCTGGCCGATTCTTATGTTGGTTGCCTGCGGAATCATCTCAATCTTCCTTGCCTACAAGCTGAAACAAGCCGACAGGGAGCAGGGCTACGGCCTGGAGTTGCCGTCAGACCAGAAACCGGAATAAAACATGGGAGTTGGTTACTTAAAATATTGTACGCTGAAATATTCTGTAAATTCAAAGTTTATTCAAAAGATGAAAAAGATAAATGAGATAAAACCGGTGGAAGTGTGGCAGATTTTTGACCAGATGCTCTCCATCCCCCGTCCTTCCGGACACGAAGAAAAAATTCAGAAGTGGGCTGAAAACTTCGGAAAAAAACTCGGACTTGAAACCCTGAAAGACGATGCCGGAAACGTAATCATCCGCAAGCCGGCAACTCCCGGAATGGAGAACCGGAAAGGCGTTGTTCTTCAGGGACACCTCGATATGGTTCCGCAGAAAAACAGCGACAAAGAGCATGATTTCACCGGCGATCCCATCGAAGGGGTGCTTGACGGCGGCTGGGTCAGGGCCAACGGAACAACCCTTGGCGCCGACAACGGAATTGGCGTTTCCTCGGCGCTGGCGGTGCTGGCGGCAAAAAATCTGAAACACGGTCCGCTGGAAGTACTGCTCACGGCAACTGAAGAAACCGGGATGGACGGCGCAAACGGCCTGCAGCCGGGAGTTCTGCAGGGCGAAATTTTAATCAACACCGACTCTGAAGATGAAGGGGAATTGTATGTGGGATGTGCCGGCGGCAAAGATGTGAACATTCTTTTCCGCTACAGCGAAGCGGAGCTTCCGGCCGGTTACACCGGATTCAAACTGAATGTTACCGGCTTGAAAGGCGGCCATTCAGGAATTGATATCCGCCTGCAGCGCGGAAATGCCATTAAGATTTTCTTTCGTATCCTGCACCAGGCACAGGATAAATTTGGCGCGCGGCTGGTTTCCGTTGACGGCGGCAGTCTGCGCAATGCCATTCCGCGTGAAACCTTCGGAGTTGTAGCAGTGAAAGCAACAAAGGCATCTGCTTTTGTGCCGTGGATTGATGAAATCACGCAGGTTATTAAAAAGGAATTGTCTGCTACCGAGCCCGATATGAAAGTTGTTGCAGAAGAGACCGGTCTGCCGGCAGTCAGCATAGATGAAAAAACACAAAAAAACCTGACAAAAGCAGTCATTGCCTGTCCCAACGGCGTAATCCGGATGAGCGACAGCATGGAAGGGCTTGTCGAAACATCATCCAATCTGGCCATTCTGAAATCGGACGCCACAGGACAGACCATTGCCGCAGCCTGCCTGATGCGGAGCTCGGTGGATTCGGCAAAAGATGAGCTTGGAGAGCGGATAAAGGCCGTGTTTGAGCTGGCGGGGGCAGATGTTTCATTTGCGGGGGAATATCCCGGCTGGAAGCCCGACATGGATTCTCTCATCCTGAAAACGATGCAGAAAGTGTATGACAAAACTTTCGGAAAAATCCCGGAAATAAAAGCCATCCATGCCGGTTTGGAATGTGGCATAATCGGCGGAAAATACCCCGGAATGGATATGATTTCCTTTGGTCCGACCATCCGTTTCCCGCACTCCCCCGACGAAAAAGTGAATATCGGATCCGTAGAGAAATTCTGGGATTTCCTGGTGGCAACCCTGGAGAATATCCCTGAAAAATAGAATGCGGGGATTGAGAAATATCTTCTAATAAAACCAGTTA
>CAZVAD010000052.1:3657-17516 GCA_964624645.1 uncultured Mariniphaga sp. | reverse complement strand
AGGTTTATTGGATAATGTAATTGTAGTAAAATAGCACCACGCGATACAATCGCGCAGCAGCGCTGGGGTGAGAAAACCACCCAGATGATGACCGCCGCATTCGGGTATGACACAAGCAGCTGGCGGACAGTCAGCCTGACGGAAGACAAGATTTTAATAAGCTATCCGGGCAATGAAACAACAGAATATCAGATTGAAGTAAAAATAGATACTGCCCCACAAAGCAGGTAAACCTGCGTTGGCTCCATTCTGAAGAGCCAATAAACCAGGTTACACCAATCCCGAAAATCCCATGAAGGCCATGGCAAGGATTCCTGCCGAGATCAGGGCAATGGGTGTCCCCTTCATTCCTTTGGGAATGTCCTGAAGCTCCAGATGCTCGCGGATGCCGGCAAAGATTACCAGCGCCAGCCCGAAACCGATGGCGTTTGCCATGGCAAAAACCGACCCGCCCACCAGATTGAAATCCTTTTGAACCGTCAGAATGGCTACGCCAAGAATGGCGCAGTTGGTGCTGATGAGCGGAAGAAATATCCCCAGCGCCTGATACAGCGCCGGACTCACTTTCTTCAGAATAATCTCCACAAGCTGCACCAGTGCGGCAATGATGAGAATAAAGGCAATGGTTTGCAGATAGCCCAATCCAAACGGATTGAGGATATATTCCTGGACAAGATAGGTTACAATCGTGGAGAGCACCATCACAAAAGCCACAGCGCCGGCCATGCCGATTGCCGTGGAGAGTCTTTTGGAAACGCCCAGAAACGGGCAAATTCCCAAAAACTGCATCAGAACAATGTTATTTACAAGTATCGCCCCGAGGATTATGACAAAGTAGTTCATATTTTAATCTCCTAATCTTTTTTTACCCGGTTAATGATGGCAATCAGATAGCCCAAAACAATGAAAGCGCCCGGCGCCAGCACAAACAGCAGGGTAACGTAGTTTTCTGAATAAACCGTAAAATTGAAAAGTTTTCCGCTGCCTAACAGCTCCCGGACACTGCCTAACAGTACCAGTGCGAAGGTGAAGCCCGCACCGATTCCAAGTCCGTCAACGGCAGCCGACACCACATCATTTTTTGAAGCAAAAGCTTCTGCACGCCCCAGTACGATGCAGTTCACCACGATAAGCGGAATAAACAGCCCTAAGCTCTTGTACAGCGCCGGCAGATAGGCCTGCATCACCAGTTGCACCACCGTAACAAACGAGGCAATAATGATAATGAAAGCCGGTATGCGCACCTTGTCGGGAATCAGATTTTTGACAGAGGACACCACAATGTTCGACATCGTCAGCACAAAAGCGGTAGCCAGCCCCATGCCCAGTCCGTTAAACGCCGAGGAGGTAACCCCAAGTGTGGGACACATTCCCAAAAGAAGGACAAATACCGGATTCTCCTTCAGAATTCCCTTTGTAAAATTTTTCCACTGATTCATAAGCTGATATTTTTATAAACCGGTCTTTCCGGAAATTGTCTTATCGTTTTCCCACGCATCAAAAGCTGATGCCAGCGCTTCCAGAAAAGCGCGTGAGGTGATGGTGGAAGCGGTGATGGCATCCACGTCTCCGCCATCTTTAGTAACTTTAAATTTATACTGTTGCGGATTTTTTCCGATTACGTTCTGTCCCGGCTTTTCCGCATTGCGGAACCACACATCCATTTTGGAGCCAAGTCCCGGTGTTTCAGCATGTTCAAGCACTTCATATCCTGAAAGATTTCCCGAAGCATCAATGCCTGCCATGATTGAAATGAATCCGCTGAATCCATTGTTGCTGTGTGTTTTAATGGCAACTCCCGCCAGTTCATCCCCGTTGTAGGCGGGAAAAAACTCCAGGCTGTCGCCTGCCGCGGAGGCCACTTTAAAAGGTTTTCCCAGTTTCTCAAATCCGGGCAAAACTTTTTCAATGGCTTCGCTTTGCGCTTTGATTTTTGCCACTTCAATGGCATCCTTTGTCAGGTCATGCACAAACCCGAGAATTGTAGCGGCAATGAAGGTAACGACAAACAGCGTTACCACCATATTGATAAATGTTGATTCACGTTTTGCCATATTATTTTCCTCCAAAACGTTTTGGTTTCACATAGTTATTGATCAGAGGCGTAAATGCATTCATTATCAGAATGGCAAACGACACCCCTTCGGGATATGCTCCAAACAAACGGATACTGATGGTAATCACCCCGATACCGACTCCAAAAATAATCTGTCCTTTGGCCGTCATGGGTGACGTAACCATATCGGTTGCCATGAATATTGCACCAAGCATAAGTCCGCCAGTGAGCACATGATACACGGGATTGATATATTTTTCCGGATTCATCATCCAAAAAACAGCTGCAACCAGAGCGACTGAAGCAATCACTGAAACCGGAATGTGCCAGGTTATCACTTTTCTAAACAACAGATAGACTCCCCCGAGAATGAGCAGCAGCGCCGAAACTTCGCCAAGCGATCCGCCCATATACCCCAGAAGTAAATCGGATGTTTCGGGCAAACCGGAAGAAATTTTTGAAACCGGAATGCCGTTTGTCAGTCCTTCCTTGATAATTTCCAGCGGAGTTGCTGCGGTCAGTCCATCCACACCCGATTGTACCGTTACAGGCCAGGAAGTCATCTGCACCGGAAATGAAATCAGCAAAAACACCCTGCCCACAAGCGCCGGATTGAAAATATTGTTCCCCAGTCCGCCAAAGGAAAGCTTCCCGATGCCAATAGCTGCAAGCGCACCAATCAGGATAATCCACCAAGGAAGGTCTGACGGCACATTAAAAGCCAGAAGAATACCCGTTACCAACGCTGAACCGTCAGTAACCGAAGGTTTGACCTTTAGCAGGTATTTCTGAATGGCATATTCAAATGCGAGACAGGCGGCAACGGCAATCAGTGTTACCCGCAGCGCTCCGGCCCCAAATACAAAAAACGACCACAAAAGCGCCGGAATCATAGCATAAACCACGCGATACATAATTTTCCGGGCTGAATCGCCCGAATGGATGTGAGGAGACGGTGATACCGTAAATAGATTACTCATTCAGTTTAACGTTTTATTTTTTTCGGGAACGTATAATTTGTCCGACTTTTCCTTTTCCAAAACGGATATAATCGAGCAGCGGCCTGTTTGAAGGACAGGTAAAACTGCACGAGCCGCACTCTATGCAATCCATGATATTGTTGCTTTCGGCCCGGTCAAAAATCTGCTTTTCAGAAAGTGTCATCAGCAGATAGGGTTCCAGCCCCATGGGACAGGCGGAAACACAGCGCGAACAGCGAATGCAGGCGATATACTCCTTCCTTTTGGATTCTTCGTCTTTCATCAGCAGAACTCCGGAAGTCCCTTTGGTTACCGGCACTTCGGGAGTCGATACCGCCCGTCCCATCATGGGACCGCCGCTGATGATTTTACCCGTACTGTCGGGCATGCCGCCGGCAGCGTCAATCAGTGCAGACACAGGAGTTCCGATGCGCGCCAGAAAATTGGAAGGTTTTGCAACCGCTTTTCCGGTAATGGTTACCACCCGCTCAAAAAGCGGTTTATTTTTCTGAACGGCTTCATACACGGCGAATGCTGTCCCCACGTTGCTCACCACAACCCCAACGGCTATGGGCAGTCCTCCCGGAGGAACCTCTTTCCCCGTAACCGCCTTGATCAACTGTTTTTCACCTCCCTGCGGATACTTCACTTTCAATGCAATTACACCGATTCCCTGATATTCCTTCGATTTTTCCTCTAACAGCCGGATGGCGTCCGGTTTGTTATTTTCAACTCCAATCACAGCTTTCTCTACATTCAGCGCCTTCATCAGCAACCGGGTTCCAACCATGATCTCATCCGGTTTTTCAAGCATCAGCCGGTGGTCGGATGTCAGGTAAGGCTCACATTCCACGCCATTAATCAAAAGGACATTTGCTTTCATCCCTTTCGGCGGAATCAGCTTCACGTGGGTGGGGAATGTTGCACCGCCCATGCCCACAATGCCGGCCTCCTGAATTTTTTCAACAATTGCCGGACCGTCAAGCTCAAAATCCTTCTTCAATTCAGCAGAACGATCAATGGTTTCAAGCCATTCGTCATCTTTCACATCAATGAGGATCCCCTGTTTAGGATAGCCGGAACTGTCAGCCTGAAAATCGACTCTTTTCACTTTTCCTGATACCGAAGAGTGGATGTTTGTGGAAACAAAACTGCTGCTTTTGGCAAGCAACTGCCCGGTTTTCACTTCATCGCCACGCTTCACCACCGGAATGGCCGGCGCACCGATATGCTGCCCCACCGGAATAAAAACCGATGCAGGAACAGGCAACATTTCAATGGGCACACCTGCTGACAGCTTATTTTCGGGTGGATGCACTCCACCTTTCCTGAAGGTTTTTAACATTCTCGTCTATTTTGTTGTACTTATCTCTTCTTGTTTTTCAACTTTTATGCGCCTTGGCGGAAAATTTTCCTCAATAATGGAATTTGTGGGACAAACCGGAATACATTTACGGCATAGCGTACATTTATCCGAATCGATGAATGCCAGGTTATTTTCAATGGTAATCGCATCAAAACGGCATTCCTTCACACATTTTCCACACCCGATGCAGGCAACATCGCACGCTTTTCGGGCCACTCCCCCTTTATCCTTATTCCGGCAGGCCACAACAACTTTCCGGTATCTCGGAAATGCCTTGCGCATTTCAATCAGGTCTTTGGGACAGGCTGTTACGCAGGCGCCGCAAGCCACACATTTGTCGTCAATAATCCGGGGGACTCCCAAATCGGCACGAAGTTCAATGGCGTCAAAATCACAGGCATCAAAACAGTCGCCATAGCCAAGGCAGCCCCACTGGCAACCGGTTTCCCCGCTGTAAACCGATGCGGCTATGGCACAGGTTGTGGCACCGTCATAAACATTGGTCTTAGGCCGGAAATCACAAATCCCATTGCAACGGATATAGGCAATACGCCGGTCTTTTTTCACTTCATCAAGGCCTAAAATGGCTGCAACATTTGCCATGGTTTCATTGCCGCCAACCGGGCAATTCAGGTCGTTCAGGTCAGTGGCTTTCACGCAGGCTTCGGCAAAGGCACGACATCCGGCATAGCCACAACCGCCGCAATTGGCAGCCGGCAGTGAATTTTCCACCTCATCAATCCGGGGGTCTTCGTAAACCTGAAACTTTTGTGATACGAAATAAAGAATCACCGCTGCCGAGGTGCCCATGATACTTAACGTTGCAACTGTAGATACGATAATCATGCTCATATCAATCTATTTTTTCCAATTCAAATTTAAAGGCTCTTTTTAATGTATTCCGAAAAAAATACAATACAATATAATAGGGAATCAGAATGCTGAGGGCAACCAGCCCAGCCACAGCCTCATTTCCTGTTGTTTCGTAGAAAAGAATAAGCGATGTCAGCATCAGGACGAAAGGAAGCAGATAACCATAAAAAAGCGCTTTCATTCCATCCGATTCCCGGAACAATACGGTAACTTCCTGCCCGGGATAGCAAGGGGAACCGGAAGCGGGAATGTCAATTTCCTTTTCCTTCAGGTCAGATACGGAACAGGCGCCTCTTGCATGGCAGGATGCACAAGCTGACTGGCTGATGATTTTCAGGGTCAGCGAATCCTTTTCAACCTTTTTTACAAATGCCTTATGTCTGATAATTGTTTCCGTAGTGATTTAAATTTTGCTATTTAGACTTTACAAATCTATGCAAAAAATTAAAGACAGGGATAACAACATTCATATTTTTTTGTAAAAACAACGTTCAAAACCGTAATTTAGAGCTATTCTAATTAATTTTTGGATTCATGGCGAATATTTGAAAGCTTTTCCATTTCAACGCTTAAAAAATCAAAAAAAGAGTGTTTTATATTATTTGACTCCCGGCAACCCGGGGAAAGATAAATTTCGGAACTTCACCGTTTTTTCTAAAAACAGAGCAAAAAATTCTCCTCTTTATTTCAATAAGATTCAGCACATTGTGCTCTAAAGGCAAATAAACAGGGTAAATTATTTGGTAGTCTCAATTCAATGCAGTAAATTTGAAGTATTAAAAACGAGTTCATTGAAGGAAAAAAGATATTATCCGCATCGGTTCAGCATTTGGTAAACTCAACAGAACTTATAAAACCGAGTCAGCTTAACAGTTGCAAAAACAGGCCTCGTAGTCCCGATTCGTTCGGGATGAGTCGAAAGACCGGTGGACGTTTGAACGACTGGGCGCTCAAATCCTGTTAATCAGGGGTTTTACTCATTTGAAACTGGTGCGGATTTTTTTTATTCTTTAATGAATCTTTTCACTGCCATAAATAGCAGCAACAAAGTGGCTGCAAAAATGGAAATCCGCGCAATGTAATCACCATACTTCACATAGGTTGTCAATTGGCTGTTCAGGTTGATTTCCGCTTCAATGGCATCCTCTTTCCACCAACCGGTTGACCGGATGAGGTCCCCCCTCTGGTTAATGAAACAGGAAATTCCGGTATTTGCGGAGCGCACGACACTCCTGCGGGTTTCGATTGCCCGCAGCCGCGAAAAGGAAAGGTGCTGCCTGTAGCCGGGAGTATTCCGCCACCAGCCGTCGTTTGTTATGACCACAATCAGTTCGGCGCCTTTTTGCACAAAACGGGTGATGTACTCACCAAAAACCGATTCGTAGCATATCACCGGAGCTGCTTTGATTCCATTTTTCAACTCAAAATTTGCAGGTTCATCCTGTTTGCCTAAGCTGCCGGTTGTTCCGCCCAAGTTGAATACCAGATCATTGAAAAAACCCAGATATTCCCGAAAAGGCATTTTTTCCACTCCGCTCACCAGTATGGACTTATGATAAGTGTGCCCGGAGCCGTTCCGGTCAATAAAAATTGCCGAATTAAAAACATCGTAATACGTGGTGTCTCCTGAGACCGAAAGGCGCGAGGTGGGTTTTGCACTTTCTGCACCGGAATAAATTTTACAGGTGGATGCCCCAAAAATGGTTTCTGCACGGGGAAAATGTTGTTGCCACTGGCTCAGTTGCCCAAACAGGAAATTTGACTCCAGCCAGTCCACATTCCAGTCGGGATATCGTTCAAAAACCGTTTCAGGGCCAACAATCAAGTCGGTCTGCGGCCCGGCAGCCCTGTCGGCAAGCCGGATAAATTTTTCCATTTTCCTGCTTTCCGCCCTGGCGTCATATTCTTCATTGTATGGATCAATGTTGGGCTGGACAATGACAACCTGCAAGGGATTTTCCTTTTCCGAATAAGCATGATAAACGCTATATGACCAAATCACCGGAACCAAAATCAGCAAACCCAGGAATGTTCCCGAAATAATAACCTTTCTTTTCCCCGCACGATTCAAAACCTGCTGAACCAAAGAAAACAGGATAAAATTCACAGCCAGTACCCAGGCCGTGCCGCCTAATATTCCGGTGTGCTCGTACCACTGAATTATTTTCACGTTGTTGGCAAAACCATTCCCCAGATTCAACCAGGGCCACTCAATATCCCAGTGAAAATGAAAATATTCAAAAGTTATCCAGAAAGCCGCCAGTGCAAAATAGCCCAAAGTGGATTTAAACCGGCGGCGGGCAGTGTGTCCCAGCCACCAGACCAGCGACATCAGAAAGGAATTGACGACAATGGCAAGCATTGCCCCGACAAAAGTGGCATAGGCAATCCACCAGGTGGTTATTCCGTTCCAGATGAGAAAAGTCAGAAATGCGTAGCCCCAAAAGGAAACGCCCCGGTACTCCTTCCGGTTTTCCACAAAAAAGTTCTCAACCAGAAGCAGTGGGAACAGGGCAACAAACAACACCCATCCCGGGAATCCGAGCCAAGCAAGGCTGAGCAAAACTGCTGAAGCAAACGAAAGAAGCAAACGAAATTTTCGGGACATACCTACTATATATTTTGAGCAACTGTTTTTTCAATTTTCCGGCGTTGCCGTTCAAAAATAAAATCTATTCTTCCTAAAACCAATCCGCCCCACCAGGCAGAATTCACAATCACCGGAAGACCTTGCTTGTTTTTCAGCATCAGCGGTTCCTTCAGGTAGGTGTGCGTGTGCCCGCCAACGATTAAATCGGTATGCAACGTTTCTCCGGCAAGGACAGAATCGCTCACCTTATCGTTGGCGTAACGGATTCCCAGGTGGGAAATGCAAATCACAAGGTCGCATTTTTTTTCCAGTTTGAGAAAAGTCTCCATTTCGGCAGCAATTTTCAGCGGATCACGGTAAATTGTGTTCCCGAAGGCTTCCTTGCTGACCAATCCGTCCATCTCGATGCCCAGACCATACACGCCAATTTTAATTCCTGACTTGCGAAAGATTTTCCAGCGTGAAATTTTCCCTGCCAGAATCGTATCCGAAAAATCGTAATTGGAATTAATCAGCGGAAAGTCTGCCTCGGGCAATGCATCAAGTATTCCCTGCAAACCGTTATCAAATTCATGGTTCCCAATGGCGCCCGCATCATATCCTGCCTCAGACATCAGCCTGTACAACAAGCCTCCGCCAAAATAATTGAAATAAGGGGTTCCCTGAAAAACATCTCCCGCATCAAAAAGCAGGGTGTTGGGATTCATTTCCCGAATGGATTTCGCCATTCCTGAAATCCGTGCAAGGCCTCCCTTCCCGCCAACCTGCGAATCGGAACCTGCAAACGGTTCAATGTGCGCATGGATATCGTTGGTGTGCAAAATCGTAAGCGTTACAAAGTCATTTGCGGCAAGCAAATCTGCAGGCAGAGCGCCAAATGCAGCAGTGCCAAGCGTTCCGGCGCCAACCTTTTTTATAAATAATCTTCTATTCATAAGCAATTCTTCCATCCGTGACTTTTCTGAGTTCCTCGCCCGAACGGTATTTTTCTTCCATATATTCAATAATCACATCCCTGATCTTTTTTCCGCTGTCAATGAATTCCTTTTGCACGGTGAGCATTTCCCGGTTATCGCCACCGGCAGCAACGTAATCATTGGTGGCCATCCAGTAGTAGGAATCCAATTGCAGCGGCGCCCCGTTTATTTCAATATCCACAGCTTTTTTATCTGATATTTTGAACCGCACTCCACCTAAGCTGTCGCCGCCGCCTTGTGCTATGGCATCAAGAAATTCCTTGACCTGAGTTCCTGATATTTGTATGAAAACCAGTTCGTTCTCGAAAGGCATAAGCTCAAATATTTTCCCGACGGTAATTTCACCTTCTGGAAGAAAAGTGCGTATTCCCCCATAATTAAAATAAGAAATATCAAGCTTGATATTTCTTCCGAATTTCTTCAGCACCTTTTCGCCCTGCTCCAGAAAAAGATCGCCCAAAAAGTTGGTCAGATTGCTTTCCGGCTTACTTTTTACCATTTCGTGGGCCGAAATTGCAACCACCCTGTTCATATCCTGGTCAAGAATCTGCTTATAGGGCAGATAGATGCCAAGCAACTGATTATCAACAGGCATAAGAGAATCAGAAACAATATTGTTCTGGTATTCAACAGCGCTTTGAACATACTGTACTTTACAATTCCACGTCAGGAAAAGACAAGTTATCAACAATGTATAGCTGAAAGATCTTCGCATTTTAATAAGATTTTCTAAAAACTAACCGCTACTTTAGCGCAGGTTTTGTAATTGTTTGATATGAACAGATAAAAAATATCATGCCGGGGTCAAAACTACACATAAATAAATATAAGGGAATTTTTTTCATCATTTTTTTTGCGGGGCTGTTTCTGGGAAAGGGCGTAAACGCGCAGAACACCGAAGTGGTTGCAGAGAAAGGAGAAGGAATTTACCGGATGCTCACGCGAAACGGTTATCCTGTATCGGAGTATCTTGATCTGTTCATTGAACTGAACAAAAGCAAATTGGGGCCAAACAATTCGCTCATCGCCGGAAGAAAATACAAACTTCCGGAAAAAGGAAACGAAACTCCACCAAAGGCTACAAAAGCTACCGGAAAAACTGTCAGACATGAAATTTTCGGAAAAGAATATGCAGATGTGGAGATTATTGACGACCAGCTTAAAGGGGCTGTTTTTCATCTTGTTTCCGGGCATGGCGGCCCCGATCCGGGAGCGGTGGGCAACTACGGCAACTGGAAACTTTGCGAAGACGAATATGCCTACGATGTTACGCTGCGCCTCGCCAGAAACCTGATTCAGCACGGGGCAACCGTTTATATGATCATCAGGGATCCGAATGACGGAATCCGTGATGACAGCTACCTGAAACCCGACAAAGATGAGGTGTGTTACCCGAATCTGAAAATTCCGCTAAACCAGGTGCAGAGGCTGAAACAGCGGACAGACGCCGTGAATAGCCTCTACCTGAAACATAAGGGAAGTTTTCAACGGATGATTATTATTCACCTTGACTCGCGAAGCCACGGAGAGAACATTGACGTATTTTTTTATCACGACAAACGCAGTAAAACCGGAAAGGCTGCTGCAACCGTGCTGAAAAACACTTTCCAGCGAAAATATGACCAGCACCAGCCGGGAAGAGGCTACAAGGGAACTGTCTCAGACCGAAACCTTTATGTAGTGAGAAATTCCCATCCGGTGGCTGTTTTTATTGAACTTGGCAACATCAACCACAAGCGGGATCAGCAACGGTTTATCATTTCAAGCAACCGCCAGGCGCTTGCAAACTGGCTGTTTGAAGGATTGGTGGAAGATTTCAAAAAAAATAAATAACCAACTAATTCACCGGCGCATAATATTTCACATAATCCACCGTGAAAGTATCCGGAAGGCAGGCATTCTGCAGAGCTTCCATTTTGCCGGGAATTTCCATGCTCAGAATCATATATTCATCAATATGGGAAAGGCCTTCAGTGATTTCATGAAATTTCAATCCGTCAATATAAAATGCATATTTTTCAGAAGTCCACTCCAGCCCGTAGGTATGAAATCCTTCGGACAGTCCTTTGAGTGCGCTTTTCCGCTGGCCGGATGATTTTTGGTTTGGACCATAAGCCCAGTGCACACAATGAGTCATGGTGTCGCCATATTGCTGAAAGTATTCCAGAATATCGATTTCTGCCCCATAGATACCCGGGTCTTCCCCTTTTGAAATGTCAGTTGACTGTATCCAGAACGCCGCCCAGGGGCCGCTGCATTTCTGCACTTTTGCCCTGCATTCATAATATCCGTAGCCTGACATAAAGGTTGACTGGGTGCCGATCATTGCCCCCAAAATACTGTCATTGCGAACATCAAACATCAAATGCAGATTTCCGTCTTTCACCTTGACCATTGACGGGCTGTTATATCCGATACGGCGCGGTCCGGTTGCCCTGTAATTCCACTTGGCAGGGTCCAGCGCTGTGCCGTCAAAATTGTCTTCCCATGCCAGTTGGTACCCATTTTCAGCAGGAATAAATATTTCCTGGGAAATTGCGGAATTTTCCGGCATGCTGCTGCTTTTCTCTCTTGCTTCTTTTTGTTTTTGGGCAGTGCCAGTGCAGGCGCTGAACACCATCATAGACAAGGCAAAAACTAAAACGAATGATTTTTTCATAATTTTATAATTTCTGTTATTAATCGCTCAAAAAGTACTCGAAAAACTTATAAATCTGTTCATTGGACTGCTCATCCGGTGAATGTTCCGGGCGGTTTGTCATAGCCACCAGATTGGAATACCCTAACAACTCATTTACTTTTATCGTGTGGTTCAGAGCAATCCATCGCTCAGGCGGATCGGAAGAACCGCCTGAAACCAGAAATGGCCGTCCGGCCATCAGCGCATGAAGTTCATGCAAATCATAGCCATTCTTTATCAGTTCCGGATAAAGTCCGCGCGCCGATTCCAACTCACCGCTTTTTCTCCAGAGATTGGTCCATGGTGGCGGATAATATCCCAGATACCACGGCTCCCAATAATTCACATTGGAACCTTTAGTGTCGTCAAAAACAATTCCCGGATCACTCCAGGCAGCACAGGCAAATTTGTCAAACAAACAGGATGCAAACATTGCCCATTTTCCTCCGTAGGAATGGCCGGCGATGCCGATTCGTGCAGAATCCACACCATCCGTATTGGCCAGCGCATGCCAGGCATTGGCGGCTGCACAGGCCAGCAATGACAGCGGCTGCGCCTGTGAATTTTCAATGGATGGATAATAGAGCGAATAGGTTTTTGCCTGTGTGGTTTCGGTTGTGCCGATGGATAAGGTTACAAACCCGCGCCGGGCAAGCTGGTATGCAAAATCACGATGCGCAGATTTTCCCATTCCGATTGCCGTTTCCGGTTCATAAAATACGGTAATCACTGCCGGTTTTTTGCCTTTTCCATGAGGAACCAGAAGATACCCCTCGGTGGCCTGCCCGGGCAGCCAAAAAAAGCGGACTTTGTGTTGTGTGAAATTTTCCCGCTCTTCGCTTTCAATGACTTCGAATTGCTGATTAACAATCAGCTCCGGCCATTGCCCCATCATTTCGTGCCAGCGACTCTTTATTTCATTGCGCCTCCTCTCCCACTCCTCCGCAGACCGCACAGGTTCTCCGTTATAAAATTTCAGCGGAGAACGAAAATCACCATACACCTTCCGGTACTCTTCCGGCGGGGAAAAATAAGAGGCAAGCTGCTCCCACAGCTTTTCCTTTTCCTTTTTGTGCGAATTGCAGGACTGCATTGAAAAGCCTGCAAAAACAAAAAAGGCTATTATCAAGACCGGAAATGTTCTCATCAAAACTTTTCGTTTTAAAGTGGCTTTGCCCAAGGTTTAAAAGTTAACTCCCCAACTAACGGCGCTCATCCTGTGATTGATGTTTCAAATCATCGCATTTGACTGCGCCGATTTATAAATATCCAGAATCAGGGCTACCGATTTCCGGGCTTCGGCTCCATCAATTTCAAAAGGCCGGTTTTCTTCAATTGACCGGATGAAAGCCGCCAGGTTTTTTGCGTGGTTGTGGTAAGTCATGGCTGCGGGGTCAGCCACTCCACCACCGCCTTCAATTTTGCCATGCTTCTGAATAATTTGCTCATCCGCTTCGTTCATCTCATCGAACTGCCAGACGGTCAGGCTGTTTTCAACCAAAACAATAGTCCCTTTGGTGCCGGTTATTTCCAGCCGGCGAAACTGCCCGGGAAAGGATGCTGTTGTGCCGTAAATCACGCCAAGCGCTTTGTTCCGGAAACGCAAAACACTCACGGCATTGTCTTCTGCCTCAATCTGCGGATGACCAATATTTGATGTAAATGCGCCCAGCTTTTCAACAGGCCCCATGAAATACAAAAGCAGGTCAACCATGTGAATGGACTGATTCATCAGCGCTCCACCCCCGTCAAGCTCCCATGTGCCGTGCCACCCCTGATAATAGGCATCGCTCCTCCACCACGGCACATGCACAGCTGCATAAGTGATGGTTCCCAACCTGCCGGCGTCAACAGCGTGTTTAATAATCTGAGTGGTTTCGTTATAGCGCATATTGAAAATTCCACCCAGACGGGTACCCGCTTTTTCATGCGCTTCAATCATGCGGTCAATTTTGTCCAACGCTATTTCAAGCGGCTTTTCACACAAAACATGTTTTCCGTTTTTAGCAGCTTCAACCACAGGCTCCAGGTGTGCGCCGCTTGGAGTGGCAATCATCACCAGATCAACGTCAGGCGATTTCAGCATACTTTCGGCAGAATCCCAATAATTCACATTAAATTTTTCTGCCATTTCTGCTGCCCTTGCGGTTCTGATGTTGCAAAAGCCGGCAAGCCTTGCGTTGGGTAACGAATTGATAGCCTGCGCGTGAAAATCAGCGATCATTCCCGTTCCGATAATTCCAATATTCCAGATTTTCATTTTATTATAGTACTGAGTATCAAGTATTGAGTATTGAGTAAAGAAAATTATAAATTCAGTTTCGATGCGGAACCTTT
>CAZVAD010000052.1:0-3557 GCA_964624645.1 uncultured Mariniphaga sp. | reverse complement strand
AGTATTGAGTATTGAGTAAAGAAAATTATAAATTCAGTTTCGATGCGGAACCTTTGTCAAGATAGAGCACCGTATCCGGATGCTGCCTCAGAATGGTTGCCGGACAGGCCGTTGAAATCTCTGCATTCAGCGTGTTGTAAACAGCTTCAGCCTTCCGTTCATCGGGCACCACACAACTGATGGCCTTGCAGTTCATTATTGCAGGAATTGTGAGCGTGAGTGCATGGGTCGGCACATCATCAAAGGTTGGGAACCATCCTTCGCCAAGCTGCTGCCTGCGGCAGGCTTCATCAAGCTCCACAACTTTCACCAGTTTCGAGTCATTAAAATCTGCTACGGGCGGATCGTTAAAGGCGATATGTCCGTTTTCACCAATGCCGATACAGGCAACATCAACGGGATGCTCCCTGAGCAATGCCTCATATCTCAAAACTTCAGCCTCAACATCTTCAACATCGCCGTTGAGAAAATATGCATTTTTGGGCTGAACATTGTTTATTATCCTTTCTTTCAGGTATTTTCTGAAACTTGCAGGATGTGATTTGGGCAAATCCTTGTATTCATCCAGGTGAAACACGTTAATTTTATCCCACGCTATTTCCAGTTTCTGCAAATGCTCCAGAAACTGGAACTGAGAAGCTCCTGTGGCTAAAATCAGGTTTGCAAATCCTTTTTCGGAAATGGCATCGTCAAGTATTTTGGCAACCGACAATGCGGCAGCTTCTCCAAGCTGCTCAGCCGAATCGAGAATCCTTACTTTTAAGTTATCTCTTTGTAAATCAAATTTTTTCATTTTTATTTTTTAAAATAATTCAACAATAGCAAAATATGCGGTCATAAATGAAAAGAGCACCACTGCCCAAATACCGATATTCTCTTTCAGACTGGCTTTGTGCTTTCCCATCAGTTTTGTTCTGTTGATCAAAATCAAAATCGGAATTGCCACTGCGGGAAGAATCATGGCTTGAAATGCCTGCGAGAAAATCATCAGTGCGGGTGGTCTTTGTTCTAAAAAAACAGTGCCGAAAGCAAAGAGCATGGCAACAAATATTAAAATCCTGGACTGCGTGGAGTGGATATTCCTTGGTTTGCCTGAATAATCGGCAATCAGCCACGGAGCAATCAAAACAATCGGAAAAATGGTGGAAAGCCCTGCCCCGACAATCCCCAAAATCAGAATAAAGGCTGCTGCTTTCCCTCCAAGTGGCGTAAAAAGTGCAATCATCTCCACGGTATTTTCAAGAGTCATTCCCATCACGTGCAGCGTTCCGGCAGACACCGCCATAATCACACCGCTCAAAAGCAGCATCACCGTTGCCGAGACGAAGGAATCCCGCTTTTCATCTTTCAGGTTTTTAATCCCCCAGCCTTTTTCTGCCACAACGGTACTGCGCATAATGAATACGGCAGCCGAGCATGTTGTTCCGGCAATGGCAGCTATCAGTCCCATTGCGCCGGGAGTGTTGGGTACACGGGGAACCAGTCCCTTTGCGATAGCAGAAAAATCCGGCTTGACCATGAAGAACACCACAATAAATGACAGGCCCATAAAAATCACAAAAAAGGTGAGCACCTTTTCAAAGGTTTTATACTGGCCTAACCAGAGCAGCAGATAAAGCCCGCCGGCAAGCACCAGAATAATCCAGAAACGGTTGACAATCAGATCATTGGACAGCAATCGGATACCCTCCTGCACCAAATCCGCCACAATGCCCATCACTCCGATGAGCGCCAGCAACTCGCCGATTATCAGCGCAATCAGAATGTAAAGCGCCAGAATCCAACCTATTTTAAATTCAGTCTTAATGAAATTGAGCGCAGTCTTGCCCGAAACAAGGGTTACTTTCCCGTAAGCCACCATTAATACAAAGGTGAACACACAGGACAACACAAGCGCCCAGAAAAGCTCCATGCCATGCTCAGCGCCGGTTTTGGCCATGGTGGTTACGCTGCCGGTACCAATATTATACCCGATGAGAAACAGTCCCGGACCAACTGCCGCAAGACCGATTGCTATTTTTTTAAAAGTTTTATTCATGTTTTTCTTTTTTAATTTCAAGTTGAGAAGTAAGGAAAGACACAAGTAAAAAGTAGCAAGTAGCAAGTAGTAAGTCTGCTTAAAAATTAGCTTGCTTCTTTGTCTTTACCTATATCTGCTTTTAATCTATTAAATTTTGTAATTTAGCTTTTTGTTGACACAATTAATCTTTACTATACACCAATTCTCCCTTCACCCAGGTTTTCTGAATATCCACCTGATAATCTTTCAGGGTGAACAGCACAATATCCGCACGTTTCCCCGGTTCCAGAGTGCCGCGGTCGTTCAGGTTGTACAGCCGCGCCGGATTGGCGCTTGCCATCTGAACGGCCTCACCAAGGGTGCAGCCGGTTACCTTCATCACATAGCCAACCCCTTTGGTAATGGGAGATGCCGAACCGTAAAGGACATTCTGTGCCGGATAATGCAGTAACCCCGCCGGAGTAAGCTCAACGGTTTCTCCGGTAGATGTCTTATATTCACCCGGTTCCAGTGCAGCATAATGGGTGACATCGGAAGTGATTACGGTTTTTTCCACCCCTTTCACCTTGAAGAAAACCCTGATTTCCTCCGGTAACAGATGGAAACTGTCGCAGATAATGCTGACACTCAGCCGGTCATCAGAGAGTTGAGACCAAAAAGGATTGTAGTGCCGGTTAATGGTATTGGCCGCCCCGTTCCCCAAGTGCGTGGCAATTTTGGCGCCCCGGTCAATGGCGGCAGTAACGGTTTTCATATCGGCATTGTGATGGCCGAGCGCAACTCCGATTCCGTTCTGGCTGCATTTGGTGATGAAATCCAATGCTCCTTCCAGTTCGGGCGCCAGAGTTATCTGCAGAATATTTCTCCCCGATGCTTCATACAATTTCATAAATTCGTCCCAATCCGGCAATTTCACAAATTTCAGCGGATGGGCGCCCCGGTAGCCGTCTTCGGGATTGATGTACGGTCCTTCAAGATGGAAACCGGGTACTGAGCCTAATAATTTCTCATCGTTCACTGCGCCCGATAAAATTTCAAAATTCCGGGTAAGCACTTCAATGCTGTTTGTAGTCAATGTAGGCAGATAGGAGGTAACACCTTTTTTCCACAATTCACGGGTGGCTTTTTCAATGCCTTCCGGCGTAAGATCACTGTCACCGAATGCAAAGGAAACCCCCGCAAATCCGTTTACCTGATTATCAAAAAATCCGGGAGCAATGTAAACAGGATTTTCTCCGGTAACTTTATCTGTTGCCGTAATTTCCTCAATGATCCCATTGTTGAGTTTTACCTGTACCGGCTGGCCGGTATAGTAATGAATCCCTTCAATAATTTGTGCTTTCATTTCAGTCATTCCAAATAAAAATAAAATGAAAAAAGGGAGACTTCTGGTTAAAAATGAATCTACTTTAAACTTCATATAATTATATACTAATGATTTTCAATTGTTTTACTAAAAAACCCTTTTTTTTCGTCGCCTTTTTTAAAGCTTCATTTCCCATCCCTTTTCATATTTGCGCGACCACAGTTTCTGCGC
>CAZVAD010000051.1:15322-18082 GCA_964624645.1 uncultured Mariniphaga sp. | reverse complement strand
ATAGCCATGCAAATTCAAGAAATCTCAAAGTCTCAGCTCTTCAATATTTTAATCTTTGTTTTGGTATTGTTCAGTGTAATTTCCTGCAACAAGCAAAAATCATCAATTATTCCTGTTGAATTAACGGTGGAATACCTCACTAATCCCTCCGGTCTGGATGTGGTTAAACCGCGATTCAGTTGGAAGCTCTCTGCCACAAAAAAATCCGCTTTCGGACAAAAACAAACCGCTTACCGGATTATTGTGAGTGACAACAAAAAGTTAATCGATAAAAATGAAGGCAACATCTGGAATTCTGGCTGGATTTTATCGAACAACACACAGTTGATTGAATATGCCGGCATTCCGTTAATATCCGATAACAACTATTACTGGAAAGTTCAGGTGAAAGATGAAGAAGAAACAGCATCCAAATTCAGCCGGGCGGCTACCTGGAGCACCGGACTTTTCTCACCGGATGAATGGACAGCAAAATGGATTGGAACCGCCGAAGCTTATAATCCCGATGAAGGCCCGAATCAAATGAAAGATCCCTGGTTTAGAAAAACTTTCACGTTGAATGAAAAGCCTCAAAAAGCAAATCTTTTTGTGGCATCGGTAGGGTATCACGAAGTCTATGTAAACGGAGAAAAAGTCGGCAATCATGTTCTGGCGCCGGCTGTTACAGACCACACCCAACGTGCCCGGTACCTTTCATACGACATCGCTCCGTCATTAAAACCGGGAGAAAATGTCATCGTTTTGTGGGCAGGTACTTCCTGGTCTATTTATGCTCCATACGCCACCGATGATAAACCTCGCACACCGTTGGTTATCGCGCAAGCAGATATTTACGGAAACAATGCAGCGCAGATCACCCGGATTGTTACCGATGAAACCTGGAAAACCCATCCGAGCCCCAATCAGCTGACCGGCAACTGGGGTTTTGGCGTGGGCGGATACGGCGGAGAAATTTATGATGCCAACCTCGAAACCGAAAACTGGAACACCACCCAATTGGATGACCGGTCGTGGAACAACGCAACTGTATATCATCCGACTTTGACACTCTCTGCACAAAAGGTTGAAACTAACACACTTTTTGACGAAATTAATCCCATCTCTATCGAAGAACTTTCAGACGGAAGCTATCGGGTGGATATGGGAGTAAACTTTGCCGGCTGGATGCAGGCAGCAATAAAAGGAAATCCGGGAGATACCGTTGATTTTCTGATTTCAGAAAGAGCGCAGAATGAAATAACCTACGGTTTGGCAAACAGTTACATCATCGATGATTCGGGTGAAGGCATCTTCAAAAACCGATTCAATTACATTTCGGGCAGATGGATAACAATCAAAGGATTGAAATACAAACCCAACCCGGCAGACATTAAAGGATGGATGGTACGTACAAATTTTGCGGATGCCACAACTTTTGAATGTTCCGACCCGCTGCAAAACTGGATTTACAACACCGTGAAATGGACATTCGAAAACCTGTCGTTGGGCGGTTATATTGTGGATTGTCCGCAACGCGAGCGCTTCGGCTATGGCGGCGATGCCCACGCCACTTCCGAAACCGGGTTTTTAAACTACCGGTTGGGTGCATTTTATAACAAATGGCTGGAAGACTGGCGCGATGTGCAAGGCACCGAACCCATGGTCGGCAACATGAACGATCCCGAATGGGCACGCAAGCACGAAGGAAGCGGTCGCTATTTAGGCGGCGGTATTCTTCCGCAAACTGCACCCACTTATCACGGTGGCGGCGGTCCCGCCTGGGGCGGAATTGTGGTTACGCTGCCCTGGTTTATGTATCAATATCAAGGCGACACCAGGGTATTGGAAGAAAATTTTGAAATGATCAAAGGCTGGCTGGATTTCTTAGATAGCCATGTAGAAAATGATATGCTGAAACGCTACGGCGGTCCCTGGGATTTTTTGGGAGACTGGTTGTGGCCCGGAGCAAACGCACAAGGGATGAACAACTATTCCGATGAAACAATCTTTTTCAACAATTGCTACAGGATTTATAACCTGAGAACAGCCGCAAATATTGCAAAAGTTATTGGGAAAGAAGATGAAGCGCACAGCTGGGAACAAAAAGCCGAACGCGCATCGGCTGCCATCCACGAAAAATATTATCACCCCGAAACTGCCAACTACTCCGATCAATCGATGCGCAGTCTTGCCGCCGCACTTTACGGCAACATCATGCCTGAAGCACTTCGTGGGGATGTTATCCAATCGCTAAAAAACGAAATCCTGATCAACCAAAACGGACACATCGATGTGGGAATCACCGGCGGAGCCATGCTTTTTAAAGTATTGAGAGATGAAGGAAGAGATGATCTGATTTACTCTATGACGTCTCAAACCACCTATCCAAGCTGGGGACTGATGCGCGACAACGACGCCACCACCATCTGGGAAATGTGGGAAAAAGATCTTCCCGGACACTCCTTGCTCCACAGCTCCTTTTTATATCCCGGCGCGTGGTATATTGACGGCGTAGCCGGTATCAGATTGCGGGATGATTCACCCGGATTCAGCAAAGTAGATATCCGGATTCCAAATTTAACTGCTGAGCAAATATCGTGGGCAAAAGCAACTTATAACTCGCCTGCAGGCCTGATTAAAACTTCATGGAAGCGGGAAAACGGCAGGACAATGCTTGATGTTACCGTTCCGCCCAACGCATCGGCAGTGGTCTATTTTCCAAAGGAGAACGGAAAAACAGTACGTGTAAATTCGGAATTTGCAAAAAAGTCAGGCGAAACC
>CAZVAD010000051.1:0-15222 GCA_964624645.1 uncultured Mariniphaga sp. | reverse complement strand
GTAATTTTGTTAAGCTGGTCGGTTTTCAGTTTAAAATAGCGCGGATGTACAAACCGGAAAAAATCAAGCTGATAATCCAGCCGTTTTAATTTTTTGCGCAGCTCGTGCAACTCTTCAGGGTGCGGGGTGTCCGGCAGTTTGCCGAAAGCGGTGAAACCTTTCCGATAAGAGCGGCTGATTTCCTGAAACAGATGATTCCGTCCGGGAAAATCACCGGCAGCTTGTATGAAATCTTTCTCAAAATTGCTGAAAAAGGAGAGTATGGTGTCATTCAGGTTATTTTCCAAAAAACCGTGTTCAACAAAACGTTTGTTCTTTTGGGTGAGTTGCTCGCGGGCATTTTTGATTTTTTTCTCGGGAAGCAGTTTGTTCTGCGAAAAATCTTTTTCAAACAAAGTGAGGTTTACGGCAGATTCACGCAGCGGAGCGAGCGCTTTCCCAAAATTTCTGATCTCCTTTTGCAGTTGCAGGGCATAATGATCCGGCATTTCCCGGAAAAAACCCAGCAATGCGCGCAGACGCTTGAAGCCCCGGCGCAGCTCATGAATCTTTTGGTTGGATGAAATATTTCCGGCAGCACAAAAATAGGCCGCCTTTTCAGCCTGGCGAACGATTGCCTCTGTCAGTCTTTGCCTGATATTCTGAACCATATATTGCTTTCAACGGATGGGCAAAAATAAAAATTATTCTGCAGATTACGAAAACACCGGATAGCTGCGGTTTTTGCTCCGTTTTCCCGTGGAAGGCAATCCGTTTTTTTCAGATCATTTCAAAACCGGTGTAGGGAACAAGCGCCTTTGGAATTTTGATTCCATCAGGCGTCTGATTGTTTTCCAGCAGGGCGGCAACAATTCTTGGCAAAGCCAGGGCGCTGCCGTTGAGGGTGTGCGCAATCTGTGGTCTCTTAACCCCTTCCTCCCGGAAACGGAGCATCATGCGGTTTGCCTGAAAGGATTCAAAGTTAGAAACCGAACTGACTTCCAGCCATCTTTGCTGCGCTGCCGACCACACTTCAAAATCGTAAGTCAACGCCGAGGTGAACCCCATGTCTCCGCCGCAAAGGCGCAGTATCCGGTAGGGAAGCTCCAGTTTTTTCACTAAGCTTTCCACATGATTCACCATTTCATCAAGTATTTCATAGGATTTTCCGGGATGTGCAATCTGAACGACTTCCACTTTGTCAAACTGGTGGAGACGGTTCAGTCCGCGGACATCCTTGCCATAAGAACCGGCTTCGCGGCGGAAGCAGGCGCTGTAGGCAGTATTTTTTACCGGAAGGTCTTTGGCATCAAGAATAACATCGCGGTATAAATTAGTAACAGGCACCTCAGCAGTGGGAATGAGGTAAAGATTATCTGCGGTGATATGATACATCTGTCCCTCCTTGTCGGGCAGTTGCCCGGTACCGTATCCCGAATCTTCATTCACTGCCAGCGGCGGCTGGATCTCTTCATACCCGGCTTTGCGGTTTTCATCCAAAAAGAAATTGATGAGCGCCCTTTGCAACTGTGCTCCTTTCCCGCGGTAAACCGGAAATCCTGCTCCGGTGATTTTAACGCCAAGTTCAAAATCAATCAGGTTATATTTTTGTGCCAGCTCCCAGTGTGGCATAGCATTTTCGGGAAGTTCCGGCATCTCTCCGGAAGCCTTCACCAGTTCATTGTCTTCGGCGCCATTGCCTGAAGGTACGGATTCATGGGGAATATTTGGTAGCAGAATCAATAAACCGGCAACCTGCTTTTCAATTTCAGCAAACTGGGCGTCCAATGATTTGATGGTCTCTTTCAGCGCTGATGTTCTTGATTTTGCTGCATCTGCTTCTGCCGTTTTTCCTTCGCGAAACAATTGCCCGATCTCTTTTGAAATGACATTCATTTCGGCCTTTGCCTGTTCAGCCATTTGCTGGGCTTCATTTTTCCGGCGGTATAAATCCGCGATGCTGCCTACAATTTCCGAGGCGTCAAAATTTCTTTTTTTAAGTTTTTCAATGACCTCCCCGGGAGAATCTTGAATAAATTTCAGGTTAAGCATAACATTTTCTTTTTGAAAGGGTAAAGCTAACACAAAAAAATCTCCTGCCGGGAGCCAGCAGGAGATTCTTTTGCAAATGTTTTTTCAGGCGCTATTTTTCGATTCCGCCCAATAGTTTGTCCTGCAGCTCTTTCAGTTCGTCCCATTTACCATCGGCAGCAAGCTGTGCCTGCTCCGGCCAGGTTGCAGGATTTTTTGTCACATAAGTGCCTCCTGCCGCAGTGAGTATCTCTCTGAGTTTTTCTTCCGGTGAAGCAGCCAGTTCAGCAAATGTATTGATTCCTGCAGCATTGAAAAGTTCTGAAATTTTCGGGCCGATGCCTTCAATTTTTTTCAGATCATCAACTTCAATCACCTCTTTTTCTTCTGCAGCAACTTCTTCCGCTTTTGGGGATTCAACCTTTTTTTCGGTTTTGGCGGGCGCTGCTTTCACTTTGGTTTCTACCTCTGAAACCGGAGCTTCCATTACAGCCACGTCCACTTCCATAATCGGTTCAACCGATACGAAAGAGCGATTTTTTCTTCTTTTCCGAAACATGACAGTCCCGTCAATGAGTGCAAATAATGTGTGGTCTTTGCCGATTCCGACATTTTCACCCGGATAATGCTGTGTTCCGCGCTGGCGTACTAAAACATTACCGGCTTTTGCAAACTGACCTCCGTAGATTTTCACTCCCAGCCGTTTGCTTTCCGATTCGCGTCCGTTTTTCGAACTTCCTACACCTTTCTTATGTGCCATGGTAATTTATTTTTAGTTATCCAACAATACTTTCAATCTGAATTTGTGAGAACTGCTGGCGGTGGCCGTTCATCTTCTGATAGCCTTTTCTGCGTTTCTTCTTAAATACCAGCACCTTGTCTCCTTTAACATGTTGCAGCACTTTGGCCGTAACTTTTGCCCCTTCAACAACCGGCGTTCCAACAGTTATCTGCCCTTCGTTGTCAATCAGCAACACTTTTTCAAAATCAACCGAATCGCCTTCGCCGGCTTCCAGCTGATGGACAAACAGTTTCTTGTCTTTTTCAACTTTGAACTGCTGCCCTGCAATTTCTACAATCGCGTACATAATTTCATTTTTTAATATTACACCGTCGGGCGGGAATCTCTTGCGGCTTCCTCTTACCGGGCCCGGGCGGTTCAAATTTTCGGACTGCAAAAGTAGCTATTTTTGATTCACTGACAAATGTTTCCCTAAACTATTCCCTTGTTTTAAGATGGTTTAATGTTGAATTTCACAAATTGAAAACAAACCGGCAACTACAGCCATTTATAAAAATGATTGTTATATTTGTTAGCATAATAAAAACCGAAGTTTGGGAGCATGCAAAAGAAACGATTAAATATTTTAGGATTATCCATAAGCCAGACACAATCAGGCGCTTATGCCCTTGTTTTATCAGAAGAAAACGGAAATCGCCGGATTCCGATCATTATCGGCCCGGTAGAGGCACAGGCCATAGCCATTCAGTTAGAAGGACTGAAACCGCCGCGTCCGTTAACCCACGATCTGATTAAAAACATTGCCTTGTCCTTCAATATAGTCCTCCTTGAGGTGGTAATTCACAAGCTTGAGGAGGGAATATTTTTTTCCGAGCTGCTTTGTGAGCTTGACGGACAGGAAGTGAAGATTGACTCCCGCACTTCGGATGCCGTGGCGCTTGCCTTACGCTTCAGATGTCCCATTTACACCACGGAAGAAATTCTGGAAAAAGCGGGAATCGTATTTGAAGACGAAGCAGAAGGCGCTCAGAAAGGCGGAGAGCCTGAAAAAAGGCAAACCGGTTCTTCCGATCCGTCTTCCCTGGCAAACTACACCATGAGCGACCTTGAAAAAATGCTTGGTGAAGCGGTTCAGAATGAGGACTATGAGAAGGCTTCAATCATTCGTGATGAAATGAATAACCGGAAGAAAAATTAATCGAAAATATGAAAAGAGCACTCCTCTTTCTGGCTATTTGTGCCGGAATTTTCTTTTTTAATCCCGCATTTGCCGGCGAACCACAAAATTCCGAAACTGACGACCGCCCGGTTTTCATTGAAAACAATAGCCCGCCAACATCAAACATATTGCTTCCCCAAGAGCATGAAAAGGCTTTTTCGCTCAATGCACTTTTCAGGGGCATGTTGGGCATGGCTTCCCTCATTCTGCTTGGTTTTTTGCTGAGTTCAGACAAGAAAAATATTCCCTGGAAAACTGTGGCAACCGGCCTGCTCATTCAGGTTTTACTTGCCATCGGAGTGCTGTATGTGCCGTTTATCCGGGTCAGTTTTGAGTTTCTGGGGCAGATTTTTGTCAAAATCCTCGATTTCACCAAAGCAGGAAGCGAGTTTTTATTGGGCGACCTGATGAACGCGAAAACCTACGGTTTCATCTTTCTTTTTCAGGTGCTGCCGACCATCATCTTCTTTTCGGCGCTCACCAGCCTGCTTTTTTACTGGGGAATTATCCAGAAAGTGGTCTGGGCGCTTGCCTGGGTTTTTACCCGTGCGCTAAGGATTTCAGGCGCTGAAGCGCTGTCGGTTGCCGGAAATATTTTTCTGGGGCAGACCGAATCGCCACTGATGATCAAACCCTACCTTGAAAAAATGAGCAACTCGGAGATTTTGCTCGTCATGTCAGGGGGGATGGCCACCATGGCAGGCGGTGTTCTGGCGGCCTACATTGCCCTGCTCGGAGGCGATGACCCCCAGTTGCGGCTGGAGTTTGCCAAACACCTGCTGGCGGCTTCGGTGATGGCTGCGCCTGCGGCTATAGTTTTCTCCAAAATGCTGGTTCCGCCCACGGAGGCAATAAACAAACAGGTGGAAGTAAGCAAGGATAAAATCGGAAGCAATGTGCTCGACGCCATCACCAACGGAACCACTGAAGGGATGAGACTGGCGGTGAACGTAGGCGCTATGCTGCTGACTTTCATCGCATTCATTGCCATGTTCAATTTCATTGTCGGGAAAGTAGGCCAGTGGACTTCCCTGAACGACCTGATTGCCCAGGGCACCAACGGGCGATACACTGAACTTTCACTGCAATTAATATTGGGCTACACGCTTGCGCCACTCATGTGGCTGATTGGTATAATCCCCGAAGATTTAATCATCACCGGACGCCTGTTGGGCGAAAAACTGATTCTGACCGAATTCATTGGTTACATCAGCCTGGCGGAATTAAAAGCCGCCGGAGCTTTTGCCAGCCCAAAATCAATCATTATGGCCACTTATATCCTTTGCGGATTTGCAAATTTCTCATCCATCGGGATTCAGATTGGTGGAATCGGCGCACTGGCACCGGGAAAAAGAGTCCTGCTTTCAAAGTACGGAGTTCCTGCGTTAATCGTTGGTACACTGGCCTCTCTGATGAGCGCAACGATTATTGGAATGATTATGGGATAATTTTTTTCAAAGCGACGCAACCTTTTTTCCGTTTTTTCATCAATTAGTAGTATAGCCACTGTCACGCGACAGGGATTACTTTATTTCTCTGAAATAAAATATTAATTGTAATTTTTAAAATAAAGAAAAATGAAAAGATTGATTTTGAAAAGTATTGGTGCGTTTGTGATGGGTTCAATAGTCTTAACTTCGTGCCTCGATGATCCGGAACCTGTTAAGCTTGATGCTTTATCCGATGTTTTTGTTCAGAAAATTGTTCAGGATGACGAGGTCAAGTATGGAATTGCCTTTTGGGTGTATGCAAACAAGGCGCTGAGCGCTGCGGAAGTTGCCGGGCCGGAAGAAACGACATGGACATTGGTTAAGGACGAGGGCACAAGTCAGGTGTTCAGCCTTTTCCCCAAAGATGAAGATTATGGAAGCGCCATGCCGGAAGCCGGGGATTATAAGTTTACCGTTACCAGCACACAGGAAGGCGAAGAACCATTGGTTGTGACGGACAAATTAAGCGACCAGGAGTTGGGAACTCTTGAAATCGAATCCACGGAATTTACCGGCGGACAACTGAAAACAACCTGGGCAGCGCTGGAAAACACGGGAAATTACCTTGTCAGATTGTATGACAGTTCCGGAAAGATGATTTTCAGCGGCGAAAAAGTTTCAAAGGAAAAAACCGAATTCTCGTTTGGAAATTCATCGAATGGCTGGCTCAATTCTGCAGTTAAAGGCGATGATGGAAAATCATACCGCCTGGAAGTGGTTGCCATTTTATATGAAGCAAACACCACAGCGGAAACTCAGGATTATAACGTCCAGTTTATTTCCATCGCATCCAAAGAAATTGTCTGGGGTGAAGAAGAAGAATAAGTGATTTGTTTCAGATAAATAATTTAAGGCGTTTCCGGTTAACCGGAGCGCCTTTTTTTGAATTTAATCCGCAGGGAACTCTTGCTGTATTACTTAACTTTAAACGGCAAACACAGCACATTTGGACTGATTTTCCTATTTTTGTACCTTATTTTAAAATTTATAATTCTGATTCAGAAAAACATGGAAATTCCAAGCAAGTATATTCCGGCAGAAGTTGAAGATAAATGGTATAAATACTGGATGGAACAGAACTTTTTCCATTCGGAACCGGATGAACGCGAACCTTACACGATAGTTATCCCGCCGCCAAATGTTACCGGGGTTTTGCACATGGGGCACATGCTGAACAACACCATTCAGGATATTCTGGTGCGCCGCGCCCGGATGACCGGTAAAAATGCCTGCTGGGTTCCCGGAACCGACCATGCTTCCATTGCCACCGAAGCAAAAGTGGTGAATAAACTTAAAGAAGAGGGCATTGACAAACACAGCATTTCCCGCGAAGAATTTCTGAATCATGCCTGGGAATGGACGCACAAACACGGAGGGATTATTCTGGATCAGCTTAAAAAATTAGGCGCTTCATGCGATTGGGAACGCACCGCTTTCACAATGGACGAAGCCCGCAGCGATTCGGTAATCCGGGTTTTTGTGGACTTATACAACAAGGGGTTGATTTATCGCGGAATCCGCATGGTGAACTGGGACCCTGCTGCAAAAACAGCCCTTTCCGATGAAGAGGTGATATACAAAGAAGTCAATTCAAAACTCTACTACCTGAAATATAAAATAGTGGAAGACCCGTCTTCTCCGGCGGAAGATGCCGGGGAAGCTTCCTATGTAACCATTGCCACCACCCGTCCCGAAACAATTTTGGGCGACACGGCGGTTTGCATCAATCCTGCGGACGAGCGCTATGCACACCTGAGAGGGAAAAGGGTGCTGGTGCCGCTCATCAACCGTTCCGTTCCGATTATTGAAGACGATTATGTGGACATGGAATTTGGAACCGGCTGCCTGAAAATCACGCCGGCGCATGATGCCAACGACTATGAAATCGGGATGCGCCACAACCTGCCTTCCATTGATATTTTCAACGACGACGGAACGCTGAGCGAAGCCGCAGAGCTATTTATCGGGGAAGACCGTTTTGAGGTGCGCAAAAAAATAATTCCCGCACTGGAAAAGGCAGACAATCTTCATCATATTGAAGACTATATCAACAAAGTCGGCTTTTCTGAGCGAACGGATGCTGCCATTGAACCAAAGCTTTCGGCACAGTGGTTTTTGAAAATGGAAGAGCTGGTGAAACCCGCGCTTGAAAATGTGATGAACGACACCATAAAGTTCCATCCGGCCAAGTTCAAAAATATTTACCGCCACTGGATGGGCAACATCAAAAACTGGTGCATCAGCCGCCAGTTGTGGTGGGGACATCAAATTCCGGTCTGGTACATCAAAGCCCCCTCCGGTTCTTCCCGTGAAGGAGATTTGGGCTTTGTGGTTGCCGAAAATGCAGCCGAAGCCCGGAAGCTGGCAATTGCCAAATATCCTGCTTTTGAAACGGAAGGGTTATCCCTTTCGCAGGACGAAGATGTGCTCGACACCTGGTTTTCAAGCTGGTTGTGGCCCATTTCGGTATTTGACGGAATTCGCAAACCCGATAATCCTGAAATGAAATATTACTACCCCACCTCTGACCTGGTTACTGCACCCGATATTATTTTCTTTTGGGTGGCACGGATGATTATTGCCGGCTATGAATATGAAAATCAGTTCCCTTTTGAAAATGTTTACTTCACCGGCATGGTGCGCGATGCCCAGCGCCGGAAAATGTCAAAATCGCTGGGAAATTCTCCCGAGCCGCTGGATTTGATTGCAAAATACGGTGCCGATGGCGTGCGTGTGGGCATGTTGCTGTGCTCACCTGCCGGCGGAGATCTGCTGTTTGATGAAAGCCTGACCCAGCAGGGAGCTGGTTTTGCTACCAAAATATGGAACGCTTTCCGCCTGATAAAAATGTGGGAAGTCTCTTCCGAAATCGAACAGCCGCATCACTCTATGCTGGCTCTCGACTGGTTCCGGAACAAACTGGCGCAGGTGGCGGAAACCCTGGAAACGCAATTCAGGCAGTTTCGGATTTCCGAAGCTTTGATGACCGTTTACACCACGGTTACCGATGAATTTTCAGGCTGGTTGCTGGAGATTGTGAAACCTCAGTATCAGCAGCCGGTGGATGCAAAAACCTATGAAGATGTGGTGATGCTTTTCGATGGCTTGCTCCGGCTTATTCATCCGTTTATGCCGTTTATTACGGAAGAAATCTGGCAAATGCTTGCAGCACGAAATGCTGGGGAAAGCATCATGATTAGCCCGATTCCGGAAGTGACCGGATACGATGAGGCCATTCTGAATGCCTTTGAAAATATAAAAGAAGCCGTTTCCGGAATCCGCACAGTTCGAAAAGAGAAAGGCGTTCCAAACAAAGATGCTCTGGAGCTTAAAATCAAACCAGGAGACAAAGGCTATGAGGAACTTTTCACACCCGTTCTGCAAAAATTGGGAAATCTTTCCGGGATAGAGATTGTTTCAGAAGATGTGCAGGGCGCTGCTTCGTTCCGGGTGAAATCAACCGGTTGCTATGTTCCGCTTCAGGGATTGATTGATGTGGAGGAAGAGCTGGAAAAACTGGAGGAAGAATTGAAATACACCCAGGGATTTTTGAATTCAGTGATGAAAAAACTTGGAAATGAGCGATTTGTGAACAGTGCGCCTGAGGCGGTGGTTGCCAAAGAAAGAGCAAAAAAAGCTGATGCCGAGGCAAGAATCAAGACGCTTGAAAAACAGATTGCAGGGCTGAAGTGACCTGCTCATGCTTGCCGGAATCCGGCTAAAGCTTGTGATGTTTTGGAAAAATAATCTTTTCCATCTTTTAAAGTCTGTAAAATGAGGATGAGAACTTTAGTTTTAATCGGTTTGCTTTCGTTTTTGCTTGCAGGGCTGAAAAGCCGTGCACAGACCGATCCGCTATTGGTCGATCCCATCCTTGTCCGGCTGAAAGGCCGGATTGTCAGCGCTGCCGACAGCTCGGGAGTTCCGTATGTAACCATCGTAAACAACCGCTACCGCGGAGGAACCATCACCAACACCGACGGCTATTTTACCATTGACGCACTCAATATTGACAGCCTGATTCTGACCTCCGTCGGATATGAAAAACTGGTGATTTATATTCCACACACTTATACCGGACAGGAAACACTTGTTTTTAAAATGAATCCCATGAGCTATGCAGTCGGGGAAGTAGAGGTGAAGGGAGAACGGCCATCACTGGATATGGGCCTGGGCACAGGAAAACCCGTGGAAATTCCGGTGGAACTGCGCGGCGATGCCTTCAATGAAAAACCGCCTATTCTGGCAGCTTTGTTTAATCCGGTCTCTTTTCTGCAATACTACCTGAGTGACAGGGAACGCCGCAAGCGGAATGTGCGGGAAGCCATGGCAATTCAGAAAAACTGGGAAATGCACGCACAGAACTACAACAAGGAGATGGTGATGAAACTCACCGGACTGAATGAGTCTCAGGCTGACACTTTTATGGTGTGGTTCAATGCAAAAAATGTATTGCCCTACACTTCAACAGAATATGAAGTGAGGGCATCCATTATCTATTATTATGAAATGTGGGTCGAAGGGCGGAATGAGTAGCCTATGAAATGACCTTGATTTTCAGGTTCCGCCATTTTACTTTGATGCCGCCCCCACTATGAATCTGCAAAGCGATGGCGCCTTTTCCATCGGCAATTTTATCATCCACCAGATCAACCATTTCCTGTCCGTTGAGCCAGGTGGTTACGTGGCCTCCCACAACCCGGATTTTCATTTTGTTCCACTCCCCCATTTGGAGAATTTCCTCCTTTTCGTCGGGAATCTGAGCCAGCCAGCCACGGCCGTAGGATTCATAAATCCCGCCGGTGTCATGGTATGGCGGAGCAACTTCCACCTGCCAGCCAGTCACTTTTGTACCTTCAAAAGTTGAACGGAAGAAAATCCCGCTGTTGCCGTCGGCTTCCTGAAGGAATTCGGCTTCCATCTCAAAATCGTCATAGAACTTTTCGGTGGAAAGGTATCCGTATTCCTTGTCGGGACCGCTTTCACAAATCAGCAAGCCATCTTCCACGTACCATTTCTCCGTTCCGTGAATAATCCATCCGGTCAGGTCTTTACCGTTAAACAGGGATTCCCACTTTCCGCCGCAGGACATTAAAGTAACGGCCAAAAAACCGATCAGTGTAAAAACAATGTATTTTCTCATACTCAAAAGTTTATATAAAATTTAATTTCGTGCTCCGATTTCCTTTTTCAACAGATTCACATTATTCTGCAAACGGGTGATTGTTTCGTCTTTTTCCTTCAGCTGGGCGTTTAAGCTATTGGTTTCCTCGCGCAATTTGCTGAGCTGCTCTTCAAGACCGGCCAACTGTTTTTCGCTTCTGATTCTCTCTCCTTCAAAGGCTTCAAGCTGGTCGGCCATTGAACTGATGCGCACATTCCGGTCACTCAGGGTGGATGCCTGCTGTGACATCTCTTTCTCCATTTCGGCCATTTCCCTTTGCAGCGAACGGATAGCCTTTTCCTTTTCCTGCAAGTTTTCAGTATATCTTTCACGCTCGAAACCAAAAGTAAAATTGCTCTCCTGAATGGACTGTTTTTGCGCTTTGAGCTGTTCGCTCAGACCGGAAATGTCTTTATTCAGGTTGTCAATATATTGATCCTTTTCCGCATTGCTTGCCATCAGTTCATTTTTCATGCTTTCAAAATCGGCAATCATGGTTTTGATTCTTTCCGCACGGGCATTGTTTTCGGCGGTTGTCTGCCTGAGTTGTTCCTCTGCCTGAAGACGGCCATTTTGCATTTCCACGAATTTCTTTTTGGAAACACATGACGAAAACATTATCGGAAGAAGGGCAACTATGAATATCAGATATTTTTTAATCATAATTTACAGTAATTTCAGCAAAGATAATAAATAATAATCCTGAATTGAAACGTTTTTAAACAGATTAACGTATTTGCACGTTTCCAAAAAATTGGCAGGCTTGTATCCGGAATATTTTTGAAGCAAAATTTTGAACAGACAGAATTTTCGGGTGTTAATGGTTTTTTATTGTGCTTCACTGCATTTGTGGCAATATTTAAAAATACGTTTGAAAACTCTCAGCTTATTGCACACCTTTTATCCTGCATTGCAGGATTGCTATGAATTTACTACTTTTATTGCAAAATTTTGAAAACAATGAACAGGTATCAGATACTCATTTTATTCATGGTTTTTTCGCAGGCTGTTTTTTCACAAACCGAAACCCGGGTGGCGCAGAGCATCAGGGGAAAGGTGATTAACAGCCAGACCAATGAAGCGATTCCCTACACCAACATCGGGATTGAAGGGACATTTTACGGAACTGCCAGCGATTCCGAAGGAAATTTCGAACTGAAAATCCCCGAAGAGATGGTGAACAAACAGATATTTTTTTCGGCGCTGAGTTTTAAAAATGATACTTTTTCTGTGCGCACTCTTTTTGACAAGGAATTTTCCGTGATAAAACTTGCGCCTTTATCTTATGACATCGCCGGGGTGGATGTGGAAGCCCAGTCAAGGGTGCTGATCCGGATTTTAAGAATGGCTGCGGAAAATGTTCCGTATAACTTTCTGAGCGGGCCGTTCAATCTGGAAGCCACGTTTCTGAATGAGAAAATCTCAGCGGACACGGCAAAAGCAGTTTTCCAGTCGGAGGTACTGATCTATGACCGTGTAGGTTACAGGAACCCATCCAAAACCGATGCATTCAAGATGCGCAATTACAAGTTTCAGAAATACAGCCCTTCCTACAGTTTTGCATCAGGAATTACCAATTTTGATGAGCTGCTTGAGCTGGACTGGGTGCGTTCGGCCACGTCGGTATTGAATCCGGCGCTGCTTGGCAACTTTAATTTATCGCTGGAAGATGAACCGGAAATTGACAATTCTCAGGCATGGGTCATCGCATTCAGTCAGGACGAGCCGACCCTAGCCGGTTCCCAGGACTTTTTTGCCACTTCTTTCGAAGGAAAAATAATCATTTCAAAAGATGATTACTCCGTGAAGAAAATTGAAGGAAAAGCTGTTTCGCCGAAACAAAACCGGCAGGGGAAAAGCCTGGCGGTGGGGAATACGGATAGTAATTATCTGGAAGATGTCTCCTACACTTTTGAGATTACCTATTCAAAACTGAAACCCGAAAAGTTTACGCTTCACAAAAGCTACAGGTACAAAGGAGAACAGGTGGAAGAAACTTCCCGGCTTATCGTTGATCGTGTTCTGACGGATAAGGTAACGGAAATTGTATCCCGCGATTATTTTGCCGAATAACTCTCTTTTTTTCTATTTTTGAAAACACACCATTAACCCAGATTACGCATTAGGCGTTTTTTATAACTAAAAGCCTGAATGCTGCATCACAAAGCTTATTCTTTCACTAACATTCTTGCGGTCAGGCGGCTGTGCTGTTCCAGATAGATATCCTTTTCCTTCACCATCCAGTCCAGCACTTCTTCCGTATAATGCCTGATGGTAATCAGCGTCAGTCCGGTGTTGTAGAGAACTTTATAAAACGGCGATAATTCCTGAATCAGCAGGCTTATATCGGCTTTCCCTGCATCCAAAACCAGGTTCAGGTCGATTGCCGATTGCTGCATCAGGGTGATTTTTATGCGGTTTTTCACCAGAAGCCGTGTTAAACGGTCAATGTCATCAATATTGATAAAAGAAAAATCTTTGGGAGTGAGCGTGATGAGCAGTTGGTTTTCGCGCAGAATAAAAATCGGCGGATGCTGGATTCTGCCCCTGATTTCATGGATAACCGTTCCCTGGTTTTCAGGTTCAAGAAAGGACTTGACATATAAAGGAATCCCTTTGTTGTGCAGGGGTTTCATGGTTTTCGGGTGAATGATTTTTGCACCCGAATGGGTCATTTCCACCGCTTCGCGGTAGGAAAGCACATCAATTTTGGTGGTTTTTTCCATTTTTTTCGGGTCGGCGCTGAGCACCCCCGGCACATCTTTCCAGAAAGTGACGCTTTCCGCATTCAGCACATTGCCGATGATTGCCGCCGTATAATCCGATCCCTCACGTCCGAGCGTGGTGGTCAGATTTGCTGGTGTTGAGCCGATAAATCCCTGTGTGATATAAAGTTGATGGCCATGGAATGTAAAAGCACTGCGACAGAATTCTTCCGTCAGCTCCCAATTGATGTTGGCATCCCGGTATAAATCGTCGGTGCGGATTACCGAACGTGCATCCACCCATTGATTTGTCTTTCCGGCTGAATTTAGAAAAGCGCTGACAATGCAGGTGGAAACCAACTCGCCAAAACAGACAATCTGGTCATATTCAAAATTGTAGTCGAGCGAAGGCGCTTTGTTCAGCTTCCTTTCCAGTTCCGCAAATTGTTTCAGCACGCCGGCAGGAATATTCTTCTCATCGCAAAGCTGCCGGCAAACAGCGGTGTGAAAATTCTTAAACTCCTCAAAAATTTCCCATTTTGCCTCCTCTTTTTCAAAATAGGCTTTTACCAGCGTCTCCAGCAAATCCGTGGTTTTTCCCATGGCAGAAACAACAACCACCAGATTTTCATTGTAACTGTCCAGGATTTTTGCCAATCCCCGGACCGCATCTGCATTTTTTACGGAAGCGCCGCCAAACTTGAATACTTTCATGCTCATTTCGTTTTGATTGGTCAAATTTCAACAAAAAAAGTGAATCGTTGCATCACTTGTGCCGATTTGAAGAATGAATTCCGGGAAAATATCTATTTTAGAGCTTCATGAAAATTTTAAAGATCAACACATGAATATTTCTTCAAAAGTAAAATTAAACAACGGCGTGGAAATACCCTGGTTCGGATTGGGTGTTTTTAAGGCAAAAGACGGACAGGAAGTTGAAAATGCTGTGCTGACCGCACTGGAGCACGGCTATCGGAGCATTGACACAGCCGCCGTTTATGACAATGAAAAAGGCGTAGGGAAAGCAATCAGGGAAAGTGGGATTCCACGGAAGGAGATTTTTCTGACGTCAAAAGTCTGGAACACCGATCAGGGATACCAATCCACATTTCAGGCTTTTGAAGAGAGCCTGGAGCGTTTGCAGACAAACTACCTCGATCTCTACCTGATTCACTGGCCAAAAGGGAAACGTTCGGTTGAAACGTGGAAAGCAATGGAAGAGCTGTATGAAAAAGGGATGATTCGCGCCATCGGGGTCAGCAATTTTCTGGAACATCATCTTGATGATTTTCTTCCCGGATGTAAAATCATTCCGGCGGTAAACCAGTATGAATTCCATCCCGAACTGATTCAGTCCGGGCTGCTGGCATATTGCATGGAAAAAGGAATCCGTCCCGAAGCGTGGAGTCCGATTATGCGCGGCAAAGTGAATGATATTCCGGTTTTGCAGGCTTTGGCGGCAAAATACGGAAAAACACCCGTGCAGATTGTGCTGCGGTGGGATATTCAAAAAGGGGTGATTACCATTCCCAAATCAGTAACCCCGGAGCGCATCATCTCCAATGCCGACATTTTTGATTTTGAACTGAGCGAAGAAGACATTGCCAAAATTGACCGGTTGGACAAAAATCACCGTACAGGCGGCCACCCGGATCATATCACTTTTTAAGGAAACTGTTTGAATCGGTGTTGCGAAGCATCTGCGGCAGCTGTGTACTGTTTTCTGGAATACAGATATCCTGGTTGCAAAAATATTAACTCAATATATAATAGATATACCCCCGCTGGCGCGGTTTTGTAAACCGTGCCTTACTTTGCAAAAGCAAAAAATATTTTTCTGAGCTTTAAAAATAGTTCTGCAATATTTGGAAGAATCTTTTTGCATCTAAATC
>CAZVAD010000050.1:0-18288 GCA_964624645.1 uncultured Mariniphaga sp. | reverse complement strand
AATAATGAGAAGATTTTCATTTGACTTTAATCTACTGAAGCATTCCTGCCAGAGTTCCGGCAATTCACTCTACAGGACGGGGTTGAAATAAAAATATGAATTACCGGCTGAACCTTTTTAACTTCACGCCTCATAAATCAACTGTTTGGTTTCATTAATACTGTCGATGAAATAAGGATTGGAAAGCGTCTTTTCAGTTACTATGTCGATTTCCCGATTAAATAATTCCCTGAGTCTGTAATGAAGTGCGAAATAATTCCTTGTATATTCTTCTACGGTCAAATTTTCTGAAAATGATATTAGAAAATCAATATCACTATCCTCCTGAAAGCTTTCAGAGGTAACGGAACCAAATGCATAAAGCCTCTTTACATCAAGTTCCTGACAAATTTCAATCAGGTTTTTCTTCTCTTTTTTCAATAACAGTTGCATCGTATTTTTCTTTCAAATATAATCAATTTAAAATGCTTTACATTTTACTCCAACGCTTTTACATGCAATTGTTGGTTGAAAGGTTAATGATAATACCACGCATTCCGGTAATCACTTTCTTGTCATCTGCCTGTGATGCATCCCGAAATTCGTATTGAAAATTAACTCCATAAAAAAAAATACATTTTTATCTGATGCAAATTCCGGATTAAATACCAGATATTACGGCTGCCAGATTGCTGCCTCTATATAATTGTTCGACCGGAATTCAGTAGCCAAATAATATATAGCGACTAACTCTCCATTTTTATTTTCCGCTAACTGCGGATATCCCATATCATAAGTGTATGGATTATCGCGGATTACAAGTTCTTTGTCCCAGGTTTTGCCATTATCCCAACTATACCGAATCAGCAGCTGGCGGGTATCTCTGTTTGCATAGCAACAGGCAAGTCTCCCGTCTTTTAGTGTGATTAAGGCCGGAGGATTACCATTTTCAAATCCTGTCTGACCTACAGTGCTTAAAAACTCCCAACTTCGTCCGTTATTTGCCGAAATATAACAATCTATCCAGGAGGGAACCTTTAAATCAAAAGGGTTTTTAACACGCACTGCAACTACCATTTTTCCATCTTTGGTACGTACGCCGGATGGCATTGCAGCCCGGTTATCCTGAGCTCCCCACGGCACAATCCAGGATATAAATTGAAAAGTCCTGCCACCATCCTTTGTTTCCAAAACAAATGTTTTATCCCTTCGGTCAGCATGTTGAATTTTCGGATTACGTGCCGTCATAAATATCTGAATTGAATTTTCACCAGTGACTAAATAATTGGTACGGGAAGTAATTTCAAGTCCTTTTAATTCATCATTATCCTGTAGCCCATTAAACCGGTATCCGCCTTCCCAGGACTTTCCCCTATCGTAAGATATGAAAAAATGACCGTGAATGTCATCGTTTCCATGATACCCGGCAGAACTAACCCTTAGTGCAAAATCGTTATGACCGAAATGAATATCTCCGGGATAAGAAATAACAGAACCGGCAGAACCAACGAAATTATCAGGTGACTCAATCTCCCAGGTTTTCCCTCCATCTTTACTTCTGGAAAGTTTGGACAATTGCGGATTACCAATCCGGTGAAATCCTCCTTCTTGATCAAATGGCCCGTCTGTAAATCCAACTAATATTTCAAGACCTCCGTCCCATTTCCATATTCCATTATTAGCAGGCCATCCTAAATACCGATCTTCCAGACTCGCAACCTGAACATATTTAATTTGTTGGTTTTCCCGGTTACAGATTATTCCTGCCAGCTCTTTCATACTATAAGGCATAAACAGGGTCCCGCCAAGATAAAATGAACCTTGTTTTAAAAAATTTCTTCTATTCTGCATCTTATTATAATTGGTAGATTTAAATGTGCTGTGCTATCGCATACAAAAGTATGTAAAAAACAAAGTGTTATTTTGGTTTCTCAACACTAAAATTCTCAATACCTATGCGCTTTACGCAGATGCAAGTTACACAAATTACTGAAAAAATCGTATCGAACGAAGGCTGATTGAACACTCATGTGCACGGCGCTTTACCCAACCTCTATGCAACCATCCTGTTACTGACCGGAGTTGCCACGACTGAGAAAGCATGTATTAAAATAGTACCGAAATTAAGCCACAGATAGGAGGAATAAAGGGCAGTTTCGCTTCGGCTACGCCTTCGCTCCACTGCCCTTTATTCTGATGGGAAATATTTTAAAGAATTTGTCGAACTTTTTGGAAGTCAAAATAGTAAATACACACTTTTGGTGATATTACCAAAGTCTTTTGGGAAAAAAGATGCAGATAAAGACATATACTATTTTGCAAAATAAAAAAAGGTTACCCCTTTCACCCGAAAATAAAGTTTCGGATAGATGGGTAACCTTTAAAATGAATTTATTTATTGCTTAATTATAGGGTTTTCCTGTTCCTTGTAATAACCAAATTTTAGACCATTGATCATCAATTGGTGGCTCAAGTCTTTCGATAGCTTTATTAACATTTTCTTCATTAAAATTCTTTTCACTATCTCCAAAATAAAACCTGATTGGCATTTTTTCACCATGAGGACCGCTAACAAGGTTCTTACCTAAATTTGGATAACCTGTTCTTCTCCAATCAAACCATGCTTCAAGTGTTGTAAATAAAGAAAGCCATTTCTGTTCCATTATTGGCAATAATTTGTCTGAAGCTGAATTATAATGATTAATCATACTATTTATAAACTCATCCTCATTATATGCCTGAATTTTATGATTTACCGGATTATATACTTTTAGATCACCATCAAATATATCATATTGCCTTAAAGAAGTTAAAATTCCATTTTTGAAAAATTCCTCTGCCGAACCAGAAATCCATCCTCTCACAACAGCTTCAGCTAAGATCAAATACACTTCACTTGCTGTAATAAAGGTGCCAGGTAAATAAGGACTTGTATTTTCACGAAACATGCTTGCAAAATATGAAACATAAGGATTGGATGCACCTCCACTATAAATATTCGGATTAAGATTACCTATGGCATTACGATCATCACTGCTATTGCCATTGTAATTATCTGGATTAGCCAAAGCAATTGGCAAGCCAACAAAAAGAGAAGTATCCACATTTTCACTAAGAGAACGTAAATATTTTTTAACCTTCCCGTTTTCATCGATCAATATAACCTTTTCATCACCCTTGTCGTCAATAACAGTCTGCACATCAACTGGCTTAATCCATACCGTAAGTCTAGGATCATTTTTTTCCTTTAAAAAATTAACAAACGGGGCGCCTGGTTTTTGCCGACGATAAGGATCTTCTGTCTTTTGATTAAACGGACCTAGTGGCCAACTATCATTTGACGCCAAACCTGGAAGTTGAACTACCGCATTGTTTTCATTAGATAAAATAATGGGATATTTATTTCTATCTGAAAAAATCTTATTAAATTCAGCTTTAACGTCAACCCCTATTTCATTCATTTCATTGGTTTTTTCAGAAAGTCGCATAAGAAATCTTAAACGTAGAGAATTGGTAAAAGCTTGCCATTTAGCTATGTCACCATTAAACATTATATCAGATGATTTTGTAAAATCTGATACACTACTTACATTACTGAAAGTTTCATTAGCTTTATCTAAATAATTTAGAATACCTTTGAAAACTTCTTTTTGACTATCATATTTAGGCCTTAAAATATTATCTTCACCACGCATGGCTTCACTAAATGGCACATCTCCCCAACCTGAAGTGTTAAAACCAAACCAATAAGCCTGCATAGTAAGTGAAACACCTCTTAAAAAAGTAGAGTCTCTGGAGTCTTTAGCTCTCTTCCCCAGATAGTTACTATTTGCTAATGAAAGATAAAAACTCCGATATCCCCATCCTCTACCTTTCCAACCAAAAGTATTTTTTATATTAACACCTCCACCTTGATCTTGCTGTACATATTGCATTGTTGCATCAATTATACATTGACTAGTGTTTCCGGCAAATCCGGCGAGCACTAATTGATAAGCACTTTGGGAGATAACTTCAGTCATTATAAAACCTGGATCAATTTGTTCTGCATTTAAGTTATTGGGTGAAATATTAGCTTCAGTTAATTTTTCATCACAACTTAATAAGAGCAAAAGCCCAAAAAACATGAATAAATAATTTATTAAAATAAAACGTTTCATATTCTATAGTTTTTAAAATTCAACATTCAATTTAAAACCAAATATTGCTGTCCAAGGATCCATATTTGAACGTTCCCAGCCTAAATTATAGGAACCTCGACTACTTTGCATAAAGCCAGCTGCTTCAGGATCTATACCATTTTTGGCTTTTGTCCAAATAATCAAATTACGCATAAAAAGAGATAGAGACAGAGATTGTGCTTTAAACATATTTGATATTTCCGGAGAGAAATCATAATTTAGAGCAAGTTCTCTCATCTTTAAAAAGGAAGCATCATACATCCAGGTTTGCACTCCTTGTCCCGAAGAGTAACCTGAACCGCCCGCGATATTATCAATTGGAGTGTACCTTGTACCAGGGCCTCCAAAATTTTCAACATATTCGCCAGTTTCAGAATCATATCTTACACCAGGGAAGAAAACTCCATTATCATAGCCTGTAAAGGATAACGGATAACCCCCAAGTTCGGCAGTTCTACCGCCAACATATACCAATCCATCATAACCATTGTACTTATCCGGATTGTTTTTAATTTCATTAGCTAATTGCGATTGATCTCCATTAAACGATTTACTATTTAAAATACCAGTAAAAGTACTTGAGCCGGGTCCTTTATGCCAGGAATTAATTTTTCCTCCAGCTGCTAAACGTTCCATACTTTCAGAAAAATACATGCCCCCTTGTCGCCAGTCAAAACTTGCTGATAAACTTACTTTTTTTATTGAAACACTGGTTTGAAAACCAAGCATAAAACCATTGGTTACATTTCCGATTTTCCTTCTTTCAGGCTCAAGTTGCAAAAGGCCGTTATTATCAACAACAGGCCAATCCTTATATATTCCTTCCTTCACACGTAAAACATCATTTCCCCACACATCTCCAATGATTCCACCCACTTGTGTTTCACTATAAGCATTAAATCGGCTCCAGAACCTAAAAGTTGTTATACCCTCTGGAAGAGCCTCCAAAGTACTTTGGTCTTTTGTAAAAACAAAATTAACATCCCACATCGAAGTTTTTGTTTTAACAGGGACTGCAAATAACTTCATTTCAATTCCCTTATTTTTAACAATCCCCGCATTTTCACTTGCAAAAAGATAACCTGTTTCAGTTGGTACTTGAACGTCCATAATTTGGCCTTTATTCTCGACCTCATAATAGGTTGCATCGAATCCCAAACGATTATGAAATAACGATAAATCAAGTCCGACTTCAGAAGAGATTACACTTTCAGGTTCCAAGTTTGTATTTGTCATACTGGTTTGTAACGAATAGGTCGTTTTGTCACCCCAAACTTTCCTGTCAAGCATTTGCACCAACTGATAAGGACGTGTATCTTTCCCTACCTGAGCCCAACCACCTCGCAGTTTTAATAACGAAATAGGTTCAGGGATATTAAACATATCTGAAAGAATAAGGCTCAGTGAAATAGATGGATAAAAATAGGACCTGTGGTTTGGTGGTAATGTGCTTGACCAGTCATTGCGTCCGGTTAATTCTAAATAAACCATGTTGTCATAATCAAAAGAGGTCATTCCATAAATACTATAAACTCTCTTTGTTGAAAAAGCGCTATTATATATTAATGATCCTTTATCCACGTTACTCGCAGTATATAATCCGGGTAAAACCAAGTTTTCCCCTCCAATATTAGAACTCACTCCTTTTTGAATCAAAGAATTGCCTCCACCAGAAATATTTGTTGAAAATTTTCCCACCTTTTTACGATAAGATAAAAGAAAATCCATATTGGTTTCCTGACTGTTACTGGAAGAGTAGTTATATCTACCTAAAGGATATCTTATATCTGTTGCAGCACGGCGTGCATTTGTGATATAAGTCTCATTAAAGGTTCCAATTCTACCCATAAAATTTAAATCTGTTACAATTTCCCAATCAATTTTTATATTTCCATATGGATTTATTTTTTTAAATCCATCAATATTTTCACCGCTTGTGAACCAAGGGTTATTAAATCCAGGGTCCCAAACATTTTGTTCCATATTTTCTACTTTCCAATAATCCTTTATTTCATTAATATTGATATAATTGGGCATAGAATATAAGTCTTCAAATGGGTAATTATTAATATTTAAGGATCTTGTTCGGAAGTTGTCAGATTCTGCACTAACGTACCTGCCATTAGCAGAAACTTTTAAGTTGTCTAAAATTTTATAAGACATGAAAATACCTACAACATCCTTTTTAAGCTCTAATCCAGGAAAAGTACCTTTCCCTCTGGTATCAGAAAAAGATAAATTAAAATTTATTTTTTCATTTGAACCATTAATAGAAATATCATTTATAAAACTATGTCCTGTTCGAACATAATCTTTTGTATTGTCGGGATAAGGCACTAAGGGAACAGCTTCACCATTTGAATTCCATTGAATTACAGGCGTTCCCATTGGCGGACCAAACCATCCATCTGCAGCAGGATCAAATGAACCTTGACGACCATTTGCAAAGTCATATTGCAAATCAATAAAATGATAAGGCTTTGATGCTGAGGCTGATGAGTTAAATGAAACTCCAAGCCCACGACTGTATCCATCTTTAGTTGTAACAAGAAGCACCCCGTTTCCGGCACGGGAGCCGTATAGTGCTGCTGCACTAGGGCCTTTTAAGACTGAAACACTTTTTATGTTATTTGTACTTAAATCTGATAAAACACTCGAGCTATTTCCTGTCGGAAGACCATCTATCACAATAAGTGGGGCATCATTACCTGATAATGACATGAGTCCTCGAATTACAATTTGAGGATCGCTATTGATATCTATACTTGGATTACTAATCTTTAATCCTGCCACTTTACCAGTCAGTGCATTTAATGCATTTTCCTGAGGTACCTTTGCTATCTGATCACTTCCTACTTCGCCCACAGAATATCCTAAAGATCTTCTTTCCCTAGTCAATCCCAATGCAGTTACAACTACTTCCTCTAGCCCAAGTGTCTCTTCTTCCATCCTCACATCAATCCTCGCCTGATCTCTGACCACAATCTCCTGGGTTCGCATTCCGACAAACGAAAACACCAAAGTAGCTTCATCGGGAATATTCAGAAGGATATATTCACCATCGGCATTGGTAATGGTTCCCTGGGTGGTGCCTTTGATTACAATAGTTACACCGGGTAAAGGTTGATTGTTGCTGTCTGTAATCTTCCCGGATACAGAGTGCTGCTGTTGCACGGTTGGCAAATCAGCGGTTTCATACACAGGCTCATCCTTTGCAAAAAGCACAACCTGCCGGTCCACTATGCGGTAGGCGGCATCCGTATTTTTGAAAAGCTTGTCAAGCGCCTTGTCAATCGTTAAATCTCTGAATTTTACACTCACTTCCCGGTCAACATCCACCATTTTGCTGTTGTATAAAAACCGGAATTCCGAAATGTTTTCGATTTCCAGCAATACTTCGCGTACAGCGGTGTTTTCCATCTTGAGATTCAGCTTGGTTGCCTGGGCATAGCCGCTTATTGCATAGCCCTGGAACACTGCGAGGAATAAAGCGTAGAATGTTAACCTCATTGTTCGAAAAGTTTTTGTGGCCCATAGTTTTTTAAGCGAGGGCCAATTGTTACATAAAATCTTCATACATTTACATGCTTTAAAATTAATAATTTGGTTATTAAAAGTCAAGTCTGTTGATCAGAACATGCTTGACGTAAAGTACAAAAAGGGGATGCAACAGGCATTCCCTTTCTTTTATCTCACTCTTTTTTGCTCAATTACAATTTCCATTTTACTAAAAGTATTGTCGGTTTTCATTTCCCTTCTTTTAATCGTATAGTCTATCGGAGCTGAAATTTTCAGTAACTCAAGCGTTTGCTCCAGGGTTTCATCCTCAATAGTAGCAGTATATGCCCAGTCTTTTAACCGGGGACCAAGAAGCTGAATGTCCACATTAAACCACCGGTTGAGGCGGCGGACCACTTCAGGCATCGGGTCATCCCGGAATAACAGAATCCCGTTTTTCAATGTCTGGTATTTTTTAGTATTCACTTTTGTAATGGATAGTTTATTGTCTGCATCTTCACAAAATGCCCGGTCTCCGGGAGTCAGTTGCCTGAGTTCCCTTTTATTGGTGAGGTAATCTCCCTGAAATAAATTTACGCCACCTTCCACCAGCACAACTTCCGTCAACGCTTCGTGCGGGTATCTTGTAACCACAAATTCAGTTCCTGTAGCTTCAATATTTATTTTTCCGGTATTGACGACAAATGGGACTGTTTTATTCTGAGCCACTTCAAAATAGGCTTCGCCGGACAATTTTACCTCACGCAGGGTATCACTGAACACCAATGGATAGCTGAGCTGGGTCTTTGAATTGAGATAGACTTTAGTGCTATCAGGCAGGTAAAATTCAGAACGCATTCCGGCAGGGATATTCAATGTGTGCCAGGCAACAAAAGGCTCCTTTTTAAGCTGAGGTTTTTCCAATGCAAACCAGATTGTAGCTGCAATCAGGGGTAAAACAAGCACTGCGGCCACCTTTTGAAAAATACCAAAAAAGCTAAGTTCCTTTTCTCTTTCGATTCTTCTATTGACTCTTTTTAATGCTTTTTCAGGTCTGTATTTTTTCATCAGGCGAAGCTGCTCCATCCCCTCCCAGGCTCTGACGGAATCGGCAAACGCCTGCCGATTCTCATCAGAAGCTGAAATCCATTGCTCTACCTTTTCCCGCTCTTCCCGGCTGAGTGTCCCCTCAAACCAGGAAGGAAGCATTTCTTCTATCTGAATTTTTTCCATTTATTCTTTTTCAGTCGCACAATTATTAAGGTGCACTATGTATAAGACGACTGAAAGAAACAAAACACATATTGAATTTGGGGAATATTTTGTCAGTAAAGGCTTTAAAAGACACAAGGCAATCAGTATCAAGATATAAGACAAAACATTAAAAACAGGCTATTTTAACACATTTGCCATAATTGGCGCAGACAGGTCAGGAGAGAGTTGTGCAGAAAGGTTTGCTTCATTCACTGACGGGGTGACTTCGAGTCACCCCGTCAGTAGTCTGCCCTCAACCTACCACCGGTGGCTGAGCCTGTCGAAGCTCCGGCGGTCAAAGAAAATTCTCCTATTCCGGGCAGTGACCCACCAATTTTTACAAGAGACCTAACAACAAAAAGAGAGGAAGATAGTCTTTTAAATCTTCGCGCAGTTGCTTTAAAGCGTTGCTTATCTGAAGTTCAACGGTTCGTTTGGAAAGTCCGAGTTTATCGGCAATTTCCTGATTTTTCAAGCCTTCAAAACGGCTCATTTCAAAAATTTCGCGGGAACGCGGCGGGAGCTTCTCCAGACTTTTCTGAACAATGGCCTGAAGCTCTGATTCTGCAAACCACAGCGAAACCAGATTTTCTGACAACTCTTTTTTCAAGGCCAGATTAGCCAAATTTTTTGATTTTCGTTCCTCATATTTCAGGTAGTCCAATGAGCGGTTTTTCACCGAAGTAAACAGGTAATTTTTCAATGATGACTCAATCCGGATTTTATAGTGCTTCATCCACAGCGTTACAAACACATCCTGAACAATATCCTCAGACACCTCATGGCTATTGGTAATCCGCTCACAATAGGCACATAACCCTGAATAATAGTAGTCGAAAACAAAATCAAAAACGATTTTATTCCGGGCTAAAAGTTCTTTAATGAGGTATTGTTCTTCCACAAATATTCAGTTTGATTGAATTTCAAAGGTACTGAAAAAATTGGCTAATTGGTGTCATGCAAAGACACAATTGTGAAAAAACGTGTTCTATTGATGATTATATACAAGTCAAAAAAATCGTAAATATCATTTCAATCCGCTTCTTTCAAGCAAGGCATCCACTGCCGGTTCATGCCCCCGGAACCGCTTATACAATATCATGGGATGTTCCGTTCCGCCTTTTTCAAGAATGTTTTCACGGAAAGATGCCGCCACTGCTTTACTGAACAACCCTTTTTCCTTAAACATGCTGAATGCATCGGCATCAAGTACCTCAGCCCACTTGTAGCTATAATAGCCGGCGGCGTATCCTCCGGCAAAAAGATGTCCGAACTGGACACTCATGCAGGCTTCGGGAATAACCGGAAATATTTGCGTTTTCTTCCACGCTTCTTCTTCAAATTGTTTGACATCGCCGCTGAACGGCTGCTCCAGCGTGTGCCATGCCATATCCAGAAATCCGAAGCTCAGCTGGCGAACGGAGAGGTGCCCCGCAAGGTAATTTTCAGAGTCCTTGATTTTTTTCACCAGTTCTGCCGGAATGGGTTCCCCGGTTTTGTAGTGGGTTGCAAACCGGTCTAAAAATTCTTTTTCTACCGCCCAGTTTTCCATAATCTGGGAAGGAAGCTCAACAAAATCCTGATAGACATTGGTTCCTGAAAGGCTTGAATAGGTGGAATTGGCAAGAATCCCATGCAGGGCGTGCCCGAATTCGTGCATGAATGTTTCCACTTCATTGAAGGTGAGCAGCGCCGGCTTTGTTTCTGTGGGCAGGGTAAAATTCATTACAATGGTCACCTGCGGGCGCGAATCGCTGCCGTTTTCCTTCCACTGATTTTTATATTCACCCATCCAGGCGCCGCCCCGTTTTCCCGGGCGCGGATGAAAATCAGCATAAAGCACAGCCAAGAATGCTCCGTTTCCATCATAAACTTCATAGGGAATCACCTCTTTATGATAGACCGGAATTTCCTGATTGAGCTTAAAAGTTATTCCGTATAAACGCGTAGCCAAACCAAAAACACCATCAATAACCTTATTGAGTTCAAAGTAGGGCTTTAACATTTCATCGTTCAGGTCAAACTTTTCCTCTTTCAGTTTTTCAGCATAATAGCTCCAGTCCCAGGGCATGATCTCACCGGTGAAACCGGTTCCCCGGGCAAAAGCTGTAATTTCCTCTTTTTCTCTCAGCGCTGCAGGAAAAGAGGCTTTGTATAAATCTTCCAGCAGATTGTAAACATCCTGCCGGTCTGTTGCCATGCGCTGCTCCAGAACATAGTCGGCATAACTGCCGTATCCCAGCAGATTGGCAAGCTCCAGCCTCAAATTGACAATTTTACGGACGTTCCCGCGATTGTCAAAATCATTTTCTTTGAATGCTTTCGACATATATGCAAGATAAAGTTCCCTGCGCAAATCGCGGTTATCGGCAAATTTCATAAAAGGCTGGTAGGAAGGCATGGTAATGTCAAAAATCCAGCCGTCCTTATTTTTATTTTTTGCGGTGGCTGCCGCTGCCTCCAAAATACTTTCAGGAAGTCCGGCAAGCCGGCTCTTATCGGTGATGTGCAATTCATAGCTGTTTGTCTCTTTCAGCACATTATCACCAAATTTCAACGTCAGTGTTGAAAGTTCGGTTTTCAATTCCCTGAATTTTTCCTTGTTCTCATCTGACAGATTTGCTCCCTGCCGTACAAAGCTCAGGTATGTATTTTTCAGCAAAGTCTGCTGTTCTGCATTCAGGGGAAGCTTATCCCTTTGTCCGTAAACAGCTTTCACCCGTTGAAAAAGAACAGGATTCAGCGTAATATCATTCTGATATTTAACCATCCACGGTGTTGCTTCCTGCGCAATCTGTTGCAATTCATCATTGGTTTCAGCGCTGATCAACCCAAAAAGGATTGCTTCGATGCGGGAAAGCATTCTCCCGGAGCGTTCAAGCGCTTCAATGGTGTTCTCAAAAGCAGGCGTTTCCCTGTTTTCAGCAATTAAAGCAATCTCCTGTTCGCCCTGCCTTATGGCTTCCTTCAGAGCCGGCAAAAAATGTTCATTTTTGATTTCCGGGAAAGGCGCTGTGCCATGAGGTGTTTTAAATTCACCTAATAGTGGATTGGGCTGTGCGTGTATCATAGCTGAAAAAACAATTAATAGTAAAACGAGTCTTAATTTTCTAATACTGAGCTTATTATACTTCATATGGCTATTGTTGCTGTTTTGGTTTATTTTTATTTTTCTTCTGCACCGACCAGCCAAATTTTCCAATTCGCCTTCCCAGACCGTAATAATGCCCGTGGCCATATACCAACGGACGGATTTTGGCAAAATTAAATGCACCGCCGGCGTTCATGTAACCTTCATCCACTGAAACACTTACCACATCTGCAATAAACATATGATGGGTTCCTAGTTCAATGCAATCTTTCACAACACATTCAATGTTCACCGGAGATTCTTTGATGAGAGGAACTTTCACAATTTGAGCAGGCGCCGGCGTGAGTTTCATCATTTCCCATTTGTTGAATTTCCTGCCGGAATTGCATCCGCACCAGTCGGTGGCTTTTGCAAGCTTTTCGGTGGTGAGATTAATCACAAACTCTCCGGTTTTCCTGATGATTTCATAGGAATGCCGCTGAGGGCGCACAGAAATGGCACACATGGGCGGGTCACTGTTGATTGTTCCCGTCCAGGAAATGGTTAAGATATTGCATTCTTCGGGCGCGTGTCCGCAACTCACCATCACCGCCGGCAGTGGATAAATAATTGTTCCGGGCTTCCAGTGTGTTTTTGCCATAAAAAGAGATTATTCATTGGGTTCTTTCCAATCATTGTTTTCTCTGATCAGCAACTCCAGCTCCTCCACCGCATGCTCAAAAGGAATATGCTTTTTAATCGGTTTCAGTCCTTTATAGAGTGTAACCTTGTTGTGGCCGACACCCACAAAGCCGTAGTCGGCATCGCCCATTTCCCCGGGGCCGTTCACCACGCATCCCATAATGGCAATTTTAAGATGTTCCAGGTGTTTGAAATGTTCTTTTATCTTTTTTGTAGTATCCTGAAGGTCAAAAAGTGTGCGCCCGCATCCGGGGCAGGAGATAAACTCCGTTTTGGACATGCGCATCCGGCTGGCTTGCAAAATGCCGAAACTCAGGTCCTTAAGTTCGGTGAAAGTGATGCGTTCGTTTTCATTGGAAATGCACAGTCCGTCTCCGTAGCCGTCAAGCAGCAATCCGCCCAGATCAGCAGATGATTTTATCTGAAGGTCTTCCATGAACCGTTCATTGTATCTCCGGTACAAAATCACAGGCACCTTCCAGATATGCGACTCAAAAATGGTGAAGAATGCACGGAGTTCAGCCAGTGGATTCTTATTGTAACTTTCAAGAATGAGCACTGTCTTCCGGGTTTGCCTCAATTTCATGATGATTTCCGGATTTTTGGCCATAAACTGGTCAAACTCCATTTTGTTGGTACGGATAAATTTGAGCCTTCCCCAGCGGGTGCTTTCATACAGGTATTCCGCAAGGGACAGAATTGGGTAGCTTTCCCCGCTGACATCCAATATCCTATTCCCTGTGAGGAAATAATCGGGAACCAGTTTCCCACGAACGGGCAATATTTCACTCAGGCTGTGTTTTCCCAAATCGGCAATAACCACCGGCAAATTATCGCCGCCCATATTCAGCACAGGCCGGGTGGAGCGTTTTTCGTATTCAAAAGGGTTGACCTGAGCAATCAGCGATGCAGTGATGGGTTCATGGTCGCGGTAGGTTCTGAAATGATTTACCAGTTTTTGTGCAACCGGAATTTCATTCACCGGGTCTTCCGTGAGAGACACACGGATGGTGTCGCCAATTCCGTCGGCAAGCAGTGCGCCGATGCCAACTGCCGACTTGATGCGCCCGTCCTCTCCTTCTCCGGCTTCGGTAACCCCCAGATGCAACGGATATTTCATGCCTTCAAGACGCATTTTATAATTGAGAAGCCGCACGGTGTAAACCATCATGCGGGTATTGCTCGACTTGATGGAAACAATGACATTGTTGAAGTTCTCTTTTTTACAAATCCGCAAAAACTCAAGCACCGATTCCACCATGCCCAAGGGCGAATCGCCATAGCGGCTCATTATCCTGTCGGAAAGTGAGCCGTGGTTTGCCCCGATGCGCAGTGCCGTCTTGGTTTCCTTAAGTACCTTCAAAAATGAAACAAACTGGTTCTCAATGTTCTGTAACTCTTCTTTGTATTCATCATCCGTGTAAACTTTTGGTTCAAACGTAGCCCGTTTATCGTAAAAGTTTCCCGGATTGATGCGCACTTTGTCAAAATATTTTGCTGAAATTTCTGCCAGCTTCGGATTAAAATGAATATCTGCCACCAAAGGAAGCTCATACCCTCTTTTGCGCAATTCATCAACAATATTTTTAAGATTCTCCGCATCGTTAACCCCTTTCACCGCACAGCGCACAATTTCGGCGCCCGCTTTTGCCAGATTGATTATCTGCTCAACCGTAGGTTCGGTTTCCTTTGTATTGGTATCTGTCATGGATTGAATCCGGATAGGATTCCTTCCTCCAACACCCAAATTGCCTACTTTTACTTCAAGCGTTTCCTGCCTTTCGTATCTCGTGATATCCTTTATGTAATTAAAGTGATGATTTTCCATAATAATCTCTTTTGAAAAAATGCAAATTTAACCGAATGCTTTTAATTATAAAAGAATCCGCTACTTTTGTTCTGTAATAGAAATATATGAATTTAGAAATCAATAATATAACAAAATTTTTTGGAAAGCAAAAAGTTCTTGACCAGGTCAGCTTTTCGGTTTCGGAAGGAAATTTATTGGGTTTTCTGGGACCAAACGGTGCAGGTAAATCCACGCTGATGAAAATCATTACCGGGTTTTTGCCGGCAAGCTCCGGGAAAGTGCGGCTGAATAGCAAAAAAGTATCCGTAGAAGATACCGATATCCGCCGGAACATAGGCTATCTGCCTGAGCACAATCCGCTATATACCGATTTGTTTGTCCGGGAATATCTGGAGATTACGGCAGGATTTTATCGTTTGCCCCATAAAAGGAAAAAGGCAGACCAGATGATTGCACTAACCGGATTGGGCGATGAGCAGCACAAAAAAATCGGCGCCCTTTCCAAAGGCTACCGGCAAAGGGTGGGCCTGGCACAGGCGCTGATCCATGACCCAAAGGTGCTTATCCTTGATGAACCGACAACAGGCCTCGACCCCAACCAGCTGGAAGAAATCCGTGCTTTGATACGAAACATCAGCCGGGAAAAAACTGTGATTCTTTCATCACATATCATGCAGGAAGTGGAGGCAGTCTGCAACCGGGTGGTCATTATCAACAAGGGGAAAATTGTGGCCAATGGTGCCATTTCCGAAATCAAAAACATGCAGCACAAACACCACCAGACGGTTGTGGCAGCTTTTGACAAAGCCGTGGAGCGCGAACAATTGTTGTCAGTCCGCGGGGTGCAGCACGCTGAATTTGCCGGTGGCGAATGGATTATTGAAGCGGATGGTGAACAGGATATCCGCCCTGAAATTTTCCGGTTTGCCGTGAAAAAAGACATCACTTTACTCACGCTCACCGAAAAACAACAAAATCTCGAAAACATTTTTCACATGCTGACCAAAGAAAACCTCCCGGAATAATCTCCGGATAAGCAATAACTCCCACAGATTCTGACTCACAAAAAATTGCAGAACTATTCTTTTTACGAATTGTTTTCTATGATGGAATCGTATGGACCAATCAATGTAAACATGTCTTAAGGCTATTTTGACATTATGTTTAATAATTAAAATTTAAGAAAATGGAAAAAGTTGTCAGAATTGATTATTCAAAACAAGGGCAGGAAGCAGTAAGGCCTTTGTATGCATTGGGCAGATACTTGAAAAACAGTGATATTGAAGCTAATTTGCAGGAACTGATAAAAATCAGGGTTTCACAAATGAACGGCTGCGCATTTTGTCTGGATATGCACTGGAAAGATGCCCGCGCCATGGGAGAAACCGAACAGCGGTTATACGGACTGGGCGCATGGCACGAATCACCGTATTACAGCGACCGGGAAAGAGCCGGACTGCTTTGGGCAGAAGCGGTTACAACCTGCAATGTCCCCGATGAGGTGTATGCCGAAACATCAAAGTATTTCAACGAAAAGGAACTTGTTGACCTGACGATGGCCGTTAACCTCATCAACGTCTGGAACAGGCTGAACATCCCGTTTTCAAAAGACAATGTCGGCACATACAAAGCAGGGCAATATGATTAAGAATATTTTCTACAGGGAAATTAATGCCATCCGGAGGGGGATGCTTCCAAAGCATTTTTCACCATGTTTAAAAGAATTCTTCGCAAACATGTCTGGTTTGTGATGAACGAAACATTCGTAGGATTTTCCCCGGTAATCAATTGAATATTGTTCAGCGTAGTGTTATTTGAAAACATGCTCACCACATTACACAATACCGAAAGTGAGTTTATTTTCTGAAATTATAGTCCGGTTCTCCCCTTTCGGCAGCAGACAGATGTTGCTGTTATGAAAAACATTGAAAGCGCAATTCTTCAGGGAAAAATTGCGCTTTCAATATTTTTGAATTTCTGTTTCGTACAGAAAATCAGACTATATGGATTTTATTTCAGAAACCAGCTTTTGCAGTGAATTTTTGGCATCGCCAAAAAGCATCCGGGTCTTATCATTGAAAAACAGCATATTCTCAATACCGGCATATCCCTTGCCCATTCCACGTTTCATAATGATGATATTTTTTGCCAGATGCGCGTCAATAATGGGCATTCCGTAAATCGGACTTCCCGGATCGTCATACGCAGCAGGATTCACAACATCATTGGCTCCGATAACAATGGCAACATCAACATTGGGCATGTCGGGATTGATATCATCCATTTCAATCAATTTTTCATACGGAACATCCGCTTCTGCCAGAAGAACGTTCATGTGCCCGGGCATGCGGCCGGCAACCGGATGGATAGCATATTTCACATCCACGCCTTTGCCTTCAAGTAAAATGTCCAGCTCCTGGGCAGTGTGCTGCGCCTGGGCAACAGCAAGCCCGTATCCGGGAATAATAACCACTTTTTGCGAATAGCTCAGCAAAACGGCTGCATCGCTCAGGGTAATCTCCTTTATGGCTCCGTGTTCTCCGGCCACCGAAGTTCCGCCTCCGCCAAATGCGCCAATAATAACATTCAGCAGGGAGCGGTTCATTGCCTTACACATCAGAATGGTCAGAATCATTCCGGCAGCACCGACTAAAATACCGCCCAGAATCATGGCCTGGTTGTGATATATGAAACCGGCCATGGTTGCTGCAATCCCTGAAAGGGAATTCAGCAATGAAATGACAACCGGCATATCGGCGCCGCCAATGGGCATTACAAACAACACCCCGTAGAGAAGCGACAACCCTAATAAAATATAGGCAATCCACATCATTTCAGATGGCGGATTGGGGGAAGCCACAACAAAAGCGCCGAGTGCAAAAGTGAGAACAAGCAGGGTAAGATTCACATAAGTCATAAACGGCTTCATGATGTCGCCCACTTTGCCGTCAAGTTTCCCATAGGCAATCATACTTCCGCTGAACGTAACGGCTCCGATAATCAATCCCAGCACTGTTACAAGGAGTGAGGTCAGGTCGCCGGCAACGGCATTCGGATATTCAAGAATGGCAACCAAAGCTGAAGCAGCTCCGCCGGTGGCATTGTAAAATGAAACCAACTGCGGCATGGCAGTCATTTTCACTTTGCGCGCAATGGTCCAACCAATGGCTGTTCCCACTCCTATGGCAGCCATTATTACCCAGATATTTGCAAGGGAAATTCCTCTCCCGTTTCCGTCTTTATGAAGCAGGATGGTGGTAATCATGGCAAGCGCCATTCCGCCAAAAGCCCATAAATTTCCACGGCGTGCCGTTTCGGGATGGGAAAGCATTTTCAAACCGATGACAAACAAGACAGCGGCAATCAGATAACTCAGTTCAAGTATTGCAGCGCCGGCAGTGTATCCTGTGATATTCATTATGATCAATCCTTTATTCATTTCTTACCTTTTTTTCTTTTTAAACATTTCAAGCATTCTGTCAGTTACGACAAACCCTCCGACAACATTGAGCATTCCGAAAAGAAGTGCAAGTATTCCCAGCACCAGGTCGGCTGAAAGAGTGGAAAGATCGGCATGTCCGACCAGGATAATCCCTCCGATGATAATTACCCCGCTGATTGCATTGGCTCCCGACATCAGCGGAGTGTGCAACACAGCAGGAACATTTGAGATAACCTCAAGCCCAAGAAAAATGGCCAGAGCAATGATAAAAATGCTCTCTTTATTTTCAAAAAAGTGTTGTAAAACCTGTTCCATAACGGGTATTTTTAAATATTTTCAATTACTGATTTAA
>CAZVAD010000049.1:0-18617 GCA_964624645.1 uncultured Mariniphaga sp. | reverse complement strand
TCCTAACAATGCAGAAGAAGTTTCTCCAAACTACCTGCTGTCCTATGTCATCTCACGAACAACAGTCCAGTTCTATAACCTGGCTCATGAGCAGAGTGATATTGCCGGTCTGTTGCAATACACCCAGCGGGGGACAGAATATCAGGCTGCAAGGCAAAACTGTTATCAATGGAATAAAGGTTCCTGGGCTGGTTATTATGATGTTTTAAGGACCAATCAGTTGATGTATGAATTGGGAGAAAAAGAGAACAATCAGTTCTTTATGGCGGCATCGCTGATAATGAAATCATTTACTTTTGGCCTGATTGCAGACCTTTTTGGGGACTGCCCCTATTCTGAAGCATTGCAGGCCGGCAGCAGCCTGTTGTTTCCAAAATTTGATGCACAAAAAGATGTTTATGAAGGAGTGCTGGCTGATTTAAAAACAGCATCCAAACTCCTTGAAGGGTTGGATGAAAAGCTGAGCGTCATCCCGTCGTCCGATCTTCTTTATGGCGGCGACCGGGACAAATGGATAAAGCTTGCCAACTCACTCAGACTGAGATATGCGCTGAGATTGCACAATAAAAAGGGAGAACTTGGCATCAATACGGAAGCTGAGTTTAAGGAAGCAGCCGGCAAGGTTTTCACAAGCAATGCAGACAATGCAACTTTAGTTTTGCTGGGCCTGTCGGATGAAAACTCAGCTATCGGAGGCCTTGTAAGAACATCGAATAAACCTTATAATTTTAAAGCCGGAAAAACTTTGGTGGATTATCTGAAGGAAAGGAATGATCCGAGGCTTCAGCGCTGGGTGAATCCTGTGGAAAAGAAATGGGATTTAAATGCCACGAGTGAAACAACGATAGAATATGTTGACATTTTTGGAGACAAGTACCCGATGAAAATTCTTCCAACAAGCGATGCCAGTCTTGACACATCCGTTTATGTGGGATTACCGGTTGGATATGATCAATTAGACTTTTTGGGCAATTACAACAGAGGAGACGCCCCCCGGGACTATGCGGATGAAAGAAGTCCTTTTATTTCGCATTTAACATCCGTGTATTTTGAAGACAAGAATGATTTTGTCAATCCTTCCCTGATCAGCTATGCAGAGGTTGAGTTTATTTTAGCTGAAGCTGCTTTGCTGGGGAATTACGGAGTTTCAAATGCTGAGGAACACTACAAGAATGGGATTAAGGCATCTATGGAACAGTATAAGATACTGTCGGATGCCCAGGGATTTGATTTCGAGGCATTTTACAGTCAGCCTTCGGTCAATTACAACAGTCCTTCAATTTCAAACAAGCAGGAACTTATTTTGACCCAAAAGTGGGTTGCCCTTTGGTTAAAGGCAGAACCCTGGTTTGACTGGAGAAGGACAGGATACCCGGACTTTGAACCGGCTGCAAATGGCGCTTATGGAGCTGCACTGCCGCTAAGGCTTTCCTATCCTGAACCATTTGCCGATCCTCAATATGTGGAAAAATATGATGAGGCTATTGGGAAACTGCAAAAAACCAATTTTGTTCCCGCCAACCAATCAAGTGACCACAGCTATTCAAAAACCTGGTTACTCCAGGGTACAGGAAAACCCTATAATTAAACAATAATAAATTCAATTTGAAAGTTGCCCGCGAAGCCGAAGCCTTGTCTTCGGTTAAACGGGCAACTTTTTTTGTGCAAAAAAATATACTTTCAAAACTAAATTTACGTAGCCGAAAAAAACCAGTAAATTAAATCAGCCGGATATTATCCCGGATATCCGGAATACATGATATTTCAGCCTGCCGGCAAATGCGGAAAATTTGCAGGGTTTATCAAAAAAACTAATTTAGCAGACTTTAAAATAAATCTGTAAAAACCCGGGAAAGTGAAAATTTTCAAAATCAAACTGCACTGGCAAATTTTAATCGCATTACTTCTTGCCATCCTCTACGGATATTTTATCCCTGCCGGAGTCAGGTATGTCGCCTGGGCGGGTGAAATTTTCCTGACTGCTCTGAAGATGATTATTGTTCCGCTGATTCTCAGCTCAATAATTTCCGGCGTGGCCGGCATTGGCAGCGGAAAAAGCCTGGGACGGCTGGGAATGAAAACCATGCTGTATTACATTTCTACCAGCATTGTCGCCATCCTGACCGGTTTGATTCTGGTAAATATTATACGACCGGGCGCCGGAGTAGAACTTGGTTTTACGGAAAACGTTGAAGGACTGGCAGACCACACGGTTCCCCTGTCAGATATCATCATGCGGATAGTTCCGGAAAACATTGTGGAAGCCATGGCCAATGGGGATATTCTGCCAATCATATTTTTTGCAATCCTTTTCGGTGCTTTCATCTCGCAAACAGCAAATAAATACAGAGAAACACTCACTGCCTTTTTCGATGCTTTTTTTGAGGTGATGATGAAAATGACCCTGTTCATTATCCGTTTCACCCCACTGGGAATTTTCGGTATTGTAGCAAACGAGGTACAACGCAATGCTGACCAGCTGTTAAATCTTGCAGGCAGTATGCTTGTCTATATGCTGACGGTTTTTCTGGGACTGGTGATCCATGCTTTTGTCAACCTGCCGCTGATTCTTCGCTTTGTGGGAAAAGCAAAGCCATACCAACACATGAAAAATATGCTCTCGCCATTGCTGATGGCTTTTTCCACCGCATCGTCCAATGCAACATTGCCGCTGACGATGGAGTCAGTGGAGCACAAAAGTGGGGTGTCATCCAAAATCACCAGCTTCACAATTCCTTTGGGCGCCACCGTCAATATGGACGGAACGGCGCTGTATGAATGTGTGGCAGCCATGTTCATTGCGCAGGTGTATGGTATTGAAATGAGCTTTATGCAACAGATGGTGATTGTCGTTACAGCTTTGCTGGCATCAATCGGCGCAGCGGGAATCCCAATGGCCGGACTGGTCATGTTAACCATAATTTTGACCGCGGTGGGGCTGCCCCTTGAAGGAATCGGACTGATCATAGCCGTTGACCTGCTTTTAGACATGACACGCACCGCCGTGAATGTCTGGAGCGATACCTGCGGCGCTGTAATCATTGCCCGAAGTGAAAAGGAGAGGACAAACGTAGGGATATGATATCTTCCGCCCCTTTCTTGTCACACCATTTTATTAAATTTTTTATTTTTGCAATTTCATTGTTCAATACTAAGAATTTTAAAAATGAAGAGGAGGAAATTTTTATTATTGCCCGTTTTTTTTGTGGTTTTATTCAGCTTTTCGCATTGCAAAAAAAGCAATAACGATATCCTGTATGACAGGAAATATATCAATGAAATCAAAGCTGCACGCAAGGATGCCATTTTTTACATGTCGCGGAACACCATTCCCGGAGCAACGTTTGCCATTGCAAAAGATGGAAAAATCATCTACTCCGAAGGACTGGGGCTTGCTTCCAGGGATTTGAACGTCAGGGCTACCCGGGAAACCAAATTCAGGATTGGCCAGGTTTCGGAACTGCTGACCAACGTGATATACCAGAAACTTGCAGAGGAAGGGACGTTGCATCCCGACTCCACCGTTCAGCATTATTATCAGGATTTTCCACAGAAGGAATTTGATTTGCCTATCCGTCATCTTGCCATGCACACATCAGGCATCCGGCAGCCTCAGGGGGATGAAACTGACTGGAGAGGACTGAACATTTCCATGGAAATGGGAATTGACAATTTCAAAAACGATTCACTCGAATTTCCACCGGGAGCTTACATGGTTCCTACACAATACGACTACAATCTGCTTGGGGTGGTCATGGAAAAGGCAACCGGATTAAATTTTCCGACACTTATGAAAAGCTATGTTACCGACACGCTTGGCATGAAAAATACCGTTCCTGACAATCCTTTCGCAACCATTGAAGGAAGGGCGCAATTTTACGATCACAATTTTATAGCGCAGGTAGTCAATGCAACAACCCGGGACATGCGCTACAGAATGCCCTCTGAAGGGATGCTTTCCAATGCACAGGATCTGGTTGTGTTTGGCAATGCCATTCTCAATTCAGATTATTTTTCAGAAGAGCTGAAGAACAAAATGTTTGAACCGGCCAAACTGTACAACAACATCCCGTCACAAATGGCAAACGGCTGGATAATTATCGAGGACCTCAGCGGAAGAAAAATTTACGGCAGAAGCGGAAATGCCACCGGAGGCAGCGCTGCGCTGCTGATTTATCCTGAAGAAAATCTGGTTGTAGCCGCTGTAACCAACCTCAGCGCCATGTCGGATGATTTGCCGGTTTTCACCATGGCAAACCACTTTTTCCCGGAAGAAAAGGCCGAAGAGCCACAGGCCGTTCAGGAAGAAAACAGTGAAGATGAGAAACAAAACACTGAAGATTGACGCCTGTCAGAAAGCAAAATTCAAATTCTGATTTTTTTTGCCGGACTGAAAATCAGGATTCAGAAAAAAGGGACTCAACAAACTCGCGTCTTCTGAAAATTTGCAGGTGTTCCATTTTTTCGCCGATGCCGATGTATTTCACCGGAATTTTAAACTGATCGGAAATCCCGATCACCACGCCGCCTTTGGCAGTTCCGTCCAATTTTGTGAGCGCCAGCGCTGTTACTTCAGTAGCCTTTGAAAATTGTTTTGCCTGCTCAAAGGCATTCTGTCCGGTGGAACCGTCGAGAATGAGCAGCACCTCATGGGGCGCACCGGGAACAATCCGCGACATTACATTTTTTATTTTCGACAGCTCATTCATCAGATTCACTTTGTTGTGCAAACGTCCCGCCGTGTCAATAATGACCACATCGGCAAGGTTTGCCTTGGCGGAAGAGAGCGTATCATAGGCAACCGACGCCGGATCAGCGCCCATTTTTTGTTTGACAATGGGAACATCAACGCGCTGTGCCCAGATTTCCAGCTGCTCAATGGCTGCCGCCCGGAAAGTATCAGCAGCCCCCAGATAGACCTTCTTCCCGGCTTCCTTAAACTGGTAAGCCAGTTTGCCGATGGTTGTGGTTTTTCCTACGCCATTCACGCCTACAACCATAATCACATAGGGTTTTTCCGTTTCAGGAAGTTCAAAATCGGAAACATCAGCCGAATTGTTTTCTTCTAACATTGCGGCAATCTCTTCTTTCAGGATGGAGTTCAGCTCTTCAACCCCAAGATATTTGTCACGTGAAATGCGGTTTTCAATCCGCTCAATGATCTTCAGAGTGGTATCCACGCCGACATCCGAGGTAATCAACACTTCTTCCAGATTATCCAGCACCTCATCATCCACTTTTGACTTGCCCACAACGGCGCGGCTCAGCTTCCTGAAAACACTTTCCTTGGTTTTGGAAAGGCCCTGGTCAAGATTCTCCTTTTTGCTTCTGGTAAAACTTCCGAATATTCCCATTGGTATAAAAAATTTGCAGTTGCTAAAAATAACAATAATTTCCGGTTTCCGGGCTAAATGGTCAAACACAAAAAAAGCTTTCACCTGTGGATGAAAGCTTTTTCTTCAGCCGGATATTTCCAGATTATTTCTTGAAATAATCGGCTACTTCTTCGTTGATAATAACTTCTTCCTTAAACGTATAGGCTCCGGTCTCGGGTGATTTCACCATTTTGATCACTTTAGAATGACCCTTGCCTGAACCTTTTTGCAATGTTGCAACTGCTTTCTTTGCCATAATTAAACCTATTTAATTTCTTTATGAACAGTAACTCTTTTCAAAACGGGGTTGTACTTTTTAATTTCCAACCGCCCAGGTGTGTTTTTTCTGTTTTTCTTGGTAATATACCTTGACATTCCGGGCATTCCACTGTCTTTGTGCTCAGTGCATTCCAGAATAACCTGGATTCTGTTGCCTTTTCCTTTTTTTGCCATTGTTCAGCTCCTTTAAATTTTTTCGATTAATCCCTTTTCCTTGGCTTCCTTCACGGCAGCAACCACACCAATTTTATTGATGATTCGCAGGCCATGTGCCGAAACATTCAGAACCACCCAGCGGTCTTCATCCGGCAGGTAGAACCTTTTCCGGAAAAGATTTACGTTGAATTTCCTTTTCGTAGCGCGCTTGGAGTGAGAAACATTATTTCCCACCATCGCTTTCTTTCCAGTTATTTGACAAACTCGTGACATTATAGTATAATTTCTTGATGTGCAAACCAACACGTTATTTTAACGGGTTGCAAAGAAAAGGTTTTTTTATAAATAATCAAGTTACTTCCGGTGTTTTCTGCAAACAATTAATATTTAGAAATGAATTCAATCAATTTTATCACAGATGAACAAAGGTAGCATATTTTCAATTTATTTTGAAGGAATATCCATTGAAGTAAAATCCTTTGCTTAAATTCGTTTATTACTGTAATTATTCTTTCACGTATGGATTATTTGCTGATTATACTTGGTTCTGTCTTTATGATTGCCGGCATTTTAGGGTGCGTGCTCCCTGTTTTACCGGGTCCTCCCCTGAGTTATCTCGGCCTGCTATTTCTTCATTTCACCGAAAAATATCAATTCTCTCCACGATTCCTGCTTGTTTGGGGAGTCATCACGCTTGTTGTCTTTCTGCTGGATTATATCATTCCGGCATGGGGAACCAAAAAATTCGGAGGCAGTAAATTTGGCGTTTGGGGCAGTATTGCCGGACTTCTTATCGGACTTTTCTTTTTCCCGCCTGTGGGTATTATTGCAGGTCCGTTTGCCGGAGCAGTAATCGGTGAACTCATTGCCGGAAAAAATACAGAATCCGCGTTAAGGTCGGGATTTGGCTCATTTGTGGGATTTGTTCTGGGTACACTTGTAAAATTGATAGCATCCGGCCTGATGGCATGGCATTTTATCAAAATGTTGTTTGTCGGATAGCAGGCAATGCAGTTCATTTTCAGCATTTTCAAACAGGAATTCCCGGGTTGCACTTCTCTTTGCGTTGCACAACAGACACAACAGAAAGCATGATGAAGAATGGATATGAGTATTCGGATACAAATCCAAATATTATTATAACCCGATGATTAGCTGTGTTTCAATGAGATTTCTCCCTGCGGTCGAAATAATCCTTGACTTTTAGGGTTTTGGTTGCAATGCAGGGCGGCACAGCCGCCCTGCATTGCAACTTTATTTATTGGGAGGGAAAATCTTTCAAAACGCTGCAATTAAAATTAAGCTAACATTAATGTGGCTTCCCATTGTAGCACTGAAATTTTAAGTAACTTGCTTTAATTTTAAAAAAAATCGAAAATGAACAGTTTCAAAACATTCGGGTTAATGGCAATCCTCACCTTCCTGTTTCTGTTGGTCGGTGGCGCCGTTGGGGGACAGGCAGGAATGATTATCGCACTTGCCATAGCCGGAGTAACAAACTTTATCGGCTATTTTTTCAGCGACAAAATGGTGCTGAAAGCCTATAATGCCCAGGAATTGCCGGCAGACCACCGGGTTACCGTGATGACCAGGAGGCTTGCCCTGAATGCAAATTTACCCATGCCCAAAGTATATATTGTAAACCAGAATCAGCCCAACGCATTTGCAACCGGCAGAGACCCGCAACATGCCGCAGTTGCAGTAACAAAAGGGCTGATTGATGCGATGGATGACAATGAACTGGCAGGTGTTCTGGCTCACGAACTGGGGCATATAGCAAACCGGGATATTCTGATTGGCACCATAGCAGCGACCCTTGCCGGCGCTATCTCGTATTTAGGCTATTCTGCCCGTTTTGGCATGTCAAACCGCAATAACAACCGCGGCGGAAGTATTATTTTCATGTTGCTTGCCCTGATTCTGGCGCCCATTGCGGCATCCATCATCCGGATGGCTGTTTCGCGGGCAAGGGAATTCAAAGCCGACAGTTTCGGTGCAAAAGTGAGCGGAAATCCGCTATACCTGAGCAACGCCCTCTCCAAGCTCGAAAACTGGAGCAAACAGATTCCGATGAGTGGAAATCAGGCAACATCACACATGTTCATTGTCTATCCATTCTCAGGGAAATCATTGTCCAATCTGTTTAGCACGCATCCGCCCACATCGGAACGGATAAAACGACTGAACCAGATGGCAACCACCGGATACTGATTCACCGGCAACACTTTCTGCCTATCTCGCTTCAAACAAGTAACTTCCGGGTTGTAATTGTAAAACTGAAAGTTCTTTTTCGGAACGGATTGTTTTAATCAGCGGATTATCCTGAAGGTTTTGTCCGCTTTCCTTGATTTGAGCTGCTTTCAGCCAGAGAGTAGCCGTGCTGTTCGCCGGAATTTCAACCCGGTATTCCACATTTCTCCTGTTCCTTTTCCAGGAAGACGTAATGATTCCGTACGGGCTTTCGTGAGTTGCTTCAAAACGGTCAAGCCCGGGAACAAAGTTGGGTTTCAGTACAATATTTTTAAAGCCGGGTTGGTTCTCATTCGGAAAAATTCCACCCAATGCCTTGTAATACCATGCGCTGATTTCACCAAACATGATATGATTCAGCGAAATATCCCGCGAAGCATCTAACGGCCAGTTTTCATAAAAAGTGGTGGCGCCGTTCACAATCCACCAGCCCCATGACGGGAATGTCTCCTGCGAAGCTACTTCATAGGCCAGTTCCGGGTATCCGTTTTCACTCAGGGCATTCAGGATGGTTTTGGTTCCCAGCAATCCCACATCAATGTGCTTGTTGTCAGCTTCCACACGACGGGCAAGATTAGCCGCCACTTTCTCTCTCAGTCCGTCAGGAACCAGTCCCCAATGCAGCGCAACACTCAGTTCTGTCTGGAGTCCGCTGCCATATATTCCGGTTTCCCGGTCCAGGTATTTTTCATTCACTGCCGTTTTAATTTTTTCCGCAAGCGCTGAATACTTTTCAAAATCAGTCTGTTTCCCAAACAATCTGGCTGCTTTGGATAAAATCACGGCATCAACATAATAATAGGCAGTGCATGTAAACTCCTTCGGGGTTGCCGATTTCACCGGCACCCAATCTCCAAGCCCCCAGTCGGTAATGCCTGACGGGTAGTGCTCATCAACATAGTTCACATATCTCTTAATATTGTCATAACACAATTCCAGCAGGCGTGAATCGCCGTAAAACAGGTAAATATTCCAGGGGATGATGGCTATGGTGCTTGTCCAGTCAAGTCCGTTTGCCCAGTGATATCCCCAGCCGCTGGTTGGAATAATTGCCGGAAGTACGCCATTGGGCTGCTGCTCATCGCGGTGATCGGCAAGCCATTTTTCATAAACGGTTATTCCGTCAAAATTGTACAATCCGGTTTCGATGGCAATGTGCGCATCGCCCGTCCAGCCGTTCTTTTCACGTTGCGGACAATCGGTAGGATAACCGAACAAGTTGGACAGATACGAGGCGTTGGCTGCTTCCCAGGCTTTGTTAAGCGTGTTGTTTGATGAATGAATCTTTCCGGAAGGGGGAACATCGCTGTGCATGAAATAAGCGGTCAGGCTCTCTTTTGTGAGTTCAACCGGCCGGTCGGAGGTTATTTCAACGTATTGAAACCCTTTGTAGTTAAATCGTGGCATAAAAGTATCGGTACCCTTTCCGCTGAGAATAAAAATATCGGTCTGAAACGGGTCGGAATCGTCGGTGGGGCGGTAATGCACATCAATATTGGACATGTCGGCACGGCCGTCGGCATCAAGGCGCTCCACATGTTTCAACCGGAGCGTCGTTCCTTCGGCGCCCGAAACTACAGCCCGGGTTATGCCGGCCATATTTCTGCCAAAATCAAAAAGCCAGGTGTTTTCTCCCTGTTTTGTCATTTCAACTGCCGGAATTTCAATGACATTGCGAATGGGATGCAACACTTGCGCGGCAATGTTTTGCGATGGCGCACCGGTATTGGAGGCATTTCGCCAGCCCTCTGCCTTAAAGCCGGGCTTGTCCCAGCCGGGTTGTTCTAACCGGGCGTCGTAGTGCTCTGCGGTATAGATACTGTTAAAAACAACCGGACTCAGCGCTGTTCGCCAATCTTCGCCGGTAAAAATGGTTTCCGTTGTTCCGTCTGTATAGGTGATTCGTAAATCCATGCAGAACTTTGGCCGTGCACGCCAGGGCGCCTTATCAAAATACCAGACTGCCGTTGACTGGTGATTGTACCAGCCGTTGCCCAATAAAACGCCTATTGCATTTTCCCCCTGCTGAAGATTTTCCGTGACATCGTAGGTGACGTACAGGTTTCGCCGGTCGAAACGGGTGTACATCGGATCCAGGCGATGGTCGCCGATGCGCCTGCCATTTATGGAAAGTTCGTACAGTCCGGCCACGGCAATATATACACGTGCCGATTCTATTTTTTTGGCGGCATTGAATTCCCTGCGAAAATATGGCGCCGGCTTGACATTGTAATCATAGGTGTCGGTAATCCACTTGCCTTTCCAGTTGGTTTGCTCCATCATGCCGGTTTCAAACCACGAGGGCTCCGAACGGTCTGACCAGTTGCCCTTTTCATCCTGAATCTGCACACTCCAGAAATAGCGGGTAAACGGCTGCAATCCGGCGCCGTCATATACTGCCGGAATAACCGGCGAACTCACCGTTCCCGAATCCCACAGTTCACCTTTCCCTGATGCAACATCCGACGCACCGGTTCCGACAATTATCCGGTAGGCAGCCTGCATTGCTCCCGGTTCTGCGGATTCAATCTGCCACGTAAAACGTGGCCGGGTCTCATCCATGCCAAGGGGATTTATCAGATACTCACACTTGAGGTTGGAAACCAAAACCTGTGCACCTCCGGCAAAAGAGGTAATTCCTGCAAAAATCAACAGTGAAAATTTCAGCCATATTCGTTTCATAATCAAAATAAATTAGCGGATTCGAGGATAGAGGAAAATATCTACAAAAAGTTAAAATTTTCAGTAAAAAAACAGATAAGCCATTAAAATGGCTGCCGTGATGCCTGCAAAATCAGCGATTAAGCCGCACACCACAGCATAGCGGGTATTTTTTATGCCTACAGAGCCAAAGTAAACAGCCAGAATGTAAAAAGTGGTATCGGTTGCACCCTGAATCGTGCTTGCCACACGTCCCACAAAGGAATCGGCGCCGTATGTGGTCATGGCATCCACCATCATTCCGCGTGCGCCGCTGCCGCTGAGCGGCTTCATCAGTGCGGTGGGCAGTGCCGGCGTAAAATCGCTGTTGATGCCCATGTGCTCAAATGCCCAGGTAAAACCCGACACCATCCAGTCCATGGCGCCGGAAGCCCTGAATACACCAATGGCTACCAGAATCGCCACCAGGTAAGGGATAATTTTCACGGCAGTTTTAAATCCGTCTTTGGCTCCATCAATAAACGCTTCATAAACATTCACCCTTTTCAGTAAAGCCATCACAATAAACACAATGATAACTGTAAAAAGGATAAGATTGCTTGCCAAGCTTGAAACCTGAGTGATCGCCTCTTTATCTAAGGTTGAAAAATACCAGATGATGCCCGCAATAAAAAGTGTGATTCCGCCAAGATAAGTAAGTATCACTTTATCCAACAGATTGATCTTCTGATACAGTGCAACAGAAACCAAACCCGCTAAAGTGGAAAAATAAGTGGCAAGCAATATGGGAATGAAAATATCTGATGGGTTCACTGCTCCGAGTTGTGCGCGGTAAACCATGATACTGATTGGCAGAAGTGTCAGGCCGGAAGTGTTCAGCACCAGAAACATAATCTGCGCATTGGAGGCGCTGCTTTTGTCGGGATTTGTTTCCTGCATCTCCTTCATCGCCTGCAAGCCGGTTGGAGTGGCGGCATTGTCGAGATTGAGCATATTGGCTGCTATATTCATCATAATCGGGCCATACGCCGGATGCGACTTGCCCAATTCCGGGAAAAGCTTGTTGAAAAACGGGCCAATCACGCGGGAAAAAACATTCACAATTCCGCCTCGCTCTCCAATTTTCATAATGCCCATCCACAGAGTCAGCACACCGGTAAGCCCCAATGAAATTTCAAATCCGGTTTTGGCCATTTCAAACGTTTCATTCACCATATTGGGGAAAACTTCTACGTCGCCAAGGAAAATCAGCCGTAACAATCCGATTACGAAAGCTATCAGAAAAAAGAATATCCAAATATAATTCAGTGCCATTTGTTTTCAAAAAAGTGGCTCCAAGATAGCAAAAAAAGAGGGACGTGAAAGTTCTTGAAAAACTTTAATGTCCGGGAAGTTCCACGAAAAAAGTAGTGCCGACATTTTCCCTGCTGGTGAGGTAAATTCTGCCTTTCATGATTTTAATAAATTCCCTGACTAAAATCAGTCCAAGCCCGGCGCTGGGTTCATCTTCCGTTCCCATGGTTCCCCGGGTGTGCAGTGTAAATAATTTTTCCTGCTGCACGCTATTCATGCCCACCCCGCTGTCTTCAATTTTCAAAAGGATGAATTCATTGTCGGGGCGCTCAGCAGAGATTTTAACCCTTCCTGATTTTGGAGTGAATTTGATTGCATTTGAAATAAGGTTCCGAATCACTGAACTGAGCATGGAAGGGTCGGCAAACATTGTAATTTCTTCATTTACAGTTACCTCCACGTCAATTTTCTTGTTTTGGATATTGGTCTGAAAATAGTCGAGATTCTTTTTCAGAATGTTTTTCAGAATAACAGTTTCAGGTTTATAAACAATTAATCCTCTCTGAATCCGTGACCACTCCAGAAGGTTTTCCAGTAATTCGGCCACTGCGGCAGCCGTATGGTGCATTGATTTTGCCAGTTGCACCAACTCCTCCTTTTCAACACTGAATGACTTGTCAGCAAGAAGTTCTGTGAGCAACAGAAAGGAGTTGAACGGACTCCTCATGTCGTGGGCAATCACCGAAAAAAGCTTGTCTTTTTCCTGATTCAACTGTGTCAGGTCTTTTTCACTTTTTCGGAGCCGGTTTTCAAGCTCTTTGTTTGTGGTTATATCACGGGAAACGCCTGCCAGTCCGCTAATTTCATTGTTTTCATCGTAAATGGGCACCTTCGTTGTGGAAAGCCAACGCCAGCCTTTATTGGTAAAAACGCGCTCCTCATTGCTGATTACAGATTCGCCGGTCAGCATCATTTCCTGTTCTTCCTCAAAAGTTTTTTTGGCATAGGAAATATCAAAAAAGTCCTTGTCCATTTTGCCGACAGCATCTGCCTGGTTGGTTACACCGATTATATCTGCCTGTGCTTTGTTGATTTTCAGAAAACGGCTTTCCCGGTCTTTGAAGTAGATTGTATCGGGGATGTTGTCCATCAAGGCCTGCAAAAGTTCTTTTTCATGTAACAGTGAATTCTGAATATTTCTCTGCTCGGTAATATCCTCGATATAGCCTTCAAGATAGACAACCCTGTCGTGCCTGTCTTTTACTGCATGTCCGCGCTCCCACACCCAGCGGACTCTTCCGTCCACTGTACATATCTGATATGTTTCCTGAAAAATTGTGTTGTTTTCTATGGCTTCGCTCCATTTATCCCAGACAAACTCCCGGTATTCTTCAAGAATTATTTCATTGTAACTCAAATCTCTGTTCAGAAATAAATCCGGGTCATAGCCGGTTATTCTGCTGCTTCCGTCACTGATGAAAAGCATGGTGTAATTCCTGTCTGCCTTGCAACGATAGACCATGCCCGGAAGGTAGTGAAGCATTGCCGCAAACTGGCTTTCCCTGTCAATTATGGATTTTTCAGCCAGCTTCCGTTCGGTGATATCCTGATAAACGGCAAAAACCTTTTTTTGGTGATTGGAAAAAACAATGGGTTTTCCAACAATAGAAACATCAACCAGCTCGCCATCTGCCCTGACCCGCCGGGTTTCGTGAAAAACCTTCTGCCCGTCCGCCACATCGGAAGTAAGCCTGAAACCATGATCCTTCATGGGATCGGGCACAATCATGTCATTGATTTTTTTACCTTTCAAATGCTCTTTTTTGTAGCCGAACAGTTCTTCAAATGCGCTGTTGCAGTCGAGAATAATGTCTTGCCCGTCTGAAACGACAATGCCGAAAGGAACCGACTGAAAAAGATGCTGAAAGTATTGGTTGTTGTGATTTTCCGTAACCGTTTTTTGCGCAATCCAGATCAACTGTTCCGGCTGTTTTGAAAGAATACCGATACTCAGCCGGACAGGAATTTTGCCGGGCAGCAAAACCGAATCTATTTCAACGGCCTGCTTTTCCCCCTGCAACAAAGGCAAAAGTAAACTTTCCAAATCCTTCCTGCTGATATCAAACAGGCCGGCAACAGAGTTTACATCACCGGTCTGATGCTCAATATCAATCAAACTGGCAAACCATTCGTTCCATGCCAGGAATTTCCCTTCTTTATCGGTTGCCGCAGCCGCTACCGGCAGGGTGGAAAGTATGAACGGATCACTGATTGATTTTGTGTCTTTATGCGTCATAACAATTGACCAGTGTGTTTCTACAAGGTTTTAAATATTCATTCAATTCCACAAAGTTACAGATTTAAAATAAAAAAACAACCTCCTTATTCTTTTTAATATATAATTTATCAAATTATTGTTTCTTAACGGTATAGATAATTATTTTAAATTTTTTTCAGGACTTAAGTTCAGTAAATTTTTTTCAGTTTAATAAAACAATCATTCAAAAGATTTAAAACCAAATTTCTGCATGGTTTGTTCAATGTTATTCCTGTTTAGCGGCTGTGAAAGGTAAAGATCACAACCTGCTGCAAGCGCCCGGCTTTCATCACTGCTCATGGCAAAGGCTGTTTGTGCAACAACGGGCAATTCCGGCCTGAAATTCTTAATTTCTCTCGTCGATTCAAAACCATCCATGACCGGCATTTTTATATCCATGAGCACCAAATCAATTTCAGGATTTGATTTCACCATCTTTAAAGCTTCCAAACCGTTCAATGCGTGCAAGACAGTTACATTATAGGATTTATGCAGCAACATTTCAAGCATCTGAAAATTTGCAATTTCATCTTCGGCAACCAGTATCACAGGTTCACTTTTCTGTTTTAATTCCGGTCTGTTTTCTGCCTCAATCTTTTTGTAGGAGTGATTTTTCCGCGGAAAATGAAGCCAGACAGTTGTGCCGCTGTTTTTTCTGGACTCAACGTCAATTGAGCCCCCCATTATTTTGGTTAATCCTTTGACAATGGAGAGCCCTAGGCCGCTGCCCTCAAAACGGCGCGCTGTGCCGTCGTCCTCCTGCCTGAAATGTTCAAAAACAATTTCCAGTTTCTCTTTACTGATACCTATTCCGGTGTCCTTCACAAAAAAGCTTATTTGAGCGAGTGTTGCTTCAGCCCCAAAGGTAACGCTGCCGTAATGTGTGAATTTCACAGCATTCTGGAGCAAATGCTCCAAAGATTTCAGGAGCAATTCAGGATCAATCTCCAAATAGCTGTTTTTCGTTTTTTCTGATAGTTCAACATTGAAACTCAACCCTTTGTCCAGACACTTCTGCCAGTATGAAATTTTGAATTTATCAATGATGTCGTTCACCTTTACCGGTTTGCTTCTTGCCTCAACGGTATTGGATGTGATTTGGGAAATATCCATGTAGTCCGTAATCGTCTGAATCAGTCTTTCCGTGCTCAGGTTGATAATTTCCATCAGTTCGGAAATCTCCTGGCGTTTCAGCGTTTTATCACTGAGCAGCGAAGTGGCTCCAATAATTCCATTCAGCGGAGTGCGCAATTCGTGTGAGATATTGTTCAGAAAGTTGGTTTTCAACCTGTCGCCGGCTTCGGCTTTTGCCCTGGCTTTTTCAAGGACCTGACGGGCTTTGATCCTTTCTGTAATATCGCGGCAAATGTAAACGACATAAACTTTTGCATTGTGAACAATTCCTTTTCCACTTATTTCCACATCGTAAACTGAACCGTCTTTTCTTTGGTGTTTGGATTCAAAAACCCTCTGATAGTCAGGCGTAATCCGGAAGTCGGAGATTATTGTTTCCCGATCTAAGTGTGAATCAAAATCCCAGGAGTACATTTTTAGCAATTCGTTTCTCTCGTAACCTAACATTTCAGCAAATCTGCTATTATAGTCAAAGACTTTATGCTCTCCGTCCAGAATGACTATCCCGTCATTTGAAGTCTGAAACAGCAGGTTTCGCATCTCCAGCGCCTGATTCAGCTCGCTATCCTTCTTTTTTTTATCTGTAATATCTGTAAAAATAGCTGCAAACTGCCCTGCAGAGGGAGAATATGCCGTTACATCATAATACCGGTCAAGAGACTGGGTGTATTGCTCAAAATTGGCAGGTTTTCCGGTAAGTGCAACTTCGCCATATTTCTTAATCCAGGATCTTTCCAAATCCGGGAAAACCTCCAACACGGTTTTACCGATGCATTCCTCTTTTTTAAGTCCGGTGAGTTTCTCGAAACCTTTGTTCATATCAAGAAACCGGTAATCTACAGCTTCTCCGTTTTCATTCAGAATAATTTCATGGAGAGCTATTCCCTGGGTCATTTCAGAAATGAGTTTCCGGTATTTTCTTTCACTGTTTTCCAAAGCTTCCCGCGCTTCAATCTTTTCTGAAATATCGCTGACGAACCCCATGACATTTCCGTCCGGTAATGCAACCCCTTTCACCGAAAGCCAGATTCTACTGCCATCTTTACGTTTAATTTTAACCTCTGTACTGGCTTCACCGTAGCGTTTTACCGCATCAAAATGCTTTTTGCCCTGCTTCCAAAATTCGGAATCCACAATGTCGGACAGATGAAATTTTTGAAATTCTTCGAGCGTATATCCTGTTTTAAGTTTCGTTGCTTTATTGACTTCAATGCACACTCCCTGCGAGTTGAAGACAATAATTCCTACGGGGGCATTTTCGATATAAGAGAAATACTTTGTCTCTTTTTCAACAATCCTTTTTTCTGCGCTGCTCTTTTCGCGCTGCAAATCTGCTTTTTCCAGTGCCGATGCAACAGCAAACGGCAACCTGAAAGCTTCCTCTTCTGAAACAAAATCATCAGCTCCGGCAAGCAAACATTCTGTAAAAGTTGCTTCATTCCACTCTTCTGCAAAGAATACCACCGGCAGATTGGCATCTGCCTCTTTTGCAAAACGCAAAATAGGGATTCCTGAAAAACCATGCGCAGCATATTCCGAAACCACCAAATCGGGTTGAAAATCGGTCAGTGATTGCCGGAATGCAGATTCTTTTTCAATAAGTATGGCATTCAATTTAAACCGGGCACTCAATTGCCTGCATCCCAAATCATAGCAGTCATCGCTATGTCCTGCAAATAAAACACGGATTTGCCTTTTCATGGAAAAAGATAATTTGTTGTTTAATTACGCAACTAATTTATAAATGAAAATTGAAAACATACAAATTCATATCAGAATTATTCAATTTTTCCCAAAAGGGGCTATCTTTTCTGACAGGCCGGTATAAATATTATCATAAAAACCGGATGGCTCAAATTCGTCAGAAAACAAAATCGACTTTATTTTTCGCTTTCTCCCTGAAATTTTCAATCCGGTGAAAAGTCAGAAAATTGGTATCGTGGTTATTATTTGCCTTTTCCTTCCCATCGAAATAAGCTGTCCGGCTCGCCACAATCATATCGTCTCCGTCCACCAGCCAGTCAACATAATGAAATCCGGAATGCAGGACATCCGGATGCTGAAGGACAATTTCATGGATGTGCCAATGCAACAAATCTTCTGAACTCATCAGCACCAAAGTATTCCTGAAATTCAGTGCCCTGAGTTCAGGAAAGTTTGGGATAAACTTTTTGGGGATGGCATTGCTCAGCGTCCAATATCGCGCGGATTTATCATCATAGCGGATGGTAAATTTCTTACTGCCACCAGGAAAAGAGACAAATCCGGTTTCCGGGTCAAAAACAGCTTTCTTCCCATCGGAACTTATCTTAACTATTGCCGCTTTTTCATCAAAAGTTGACTTTTCGTCCACCCGAAGTATGTTCACAATTTCGCCATCCGGCGCTACAACAGCATTTCCTTCCAGCCATCCGATAAAGTTTCCGTCAAGATAAGTGGAGTCATATGGAAGCAGATTACTTACCGTCCAACTGTCTGCGTTCATCAAATCAGCATCCACCGGAGCGGACATCATCATCGCACCGAATCTTCTCCCCCAGGGGAGATTGATTCCGAAAGATGTTTCCATCGCGCGCCACAACCTGTCGTTATGCTCAATCACCGGCGTTGGGGCACAATGAAACATCCCTTTTAACAACAACCCACTATCAGTATTTGCAGGCTGCGTCCAGGTCTCTCCACCGTCGGTTGACCGGCGAATCAAAACGCTGCCATTATGCCGGTCGGGGCCAATCAGGTAAAGGTTTCCCCGGTGCACAAACAAACTGGACCAAAATGCCCCGTGAATCTCGCTGATTTTTGCCCAGTTTCTGCCACGATCCTCTGACCGGAATATCAATGTAGTGGCACTGATATGCTCCAGACTTTCCGGCCCGAACAAATCGTGGGAAGTCACATAGTTTCCATTGGGGAGAATGGCTATACTCGGTGAACCAATATACTGTCGGGATGATGCCGGCTGGTGGTTAATCACCACTCCGGGGACTTCCGGGTACAGATTGTTTTGAGCATTTAATGACGGAAGGAAAAGTAATGAAAATATTCCCGGGAATAATTTGAGAAATATTGTATCCACAAGGTGGAGCAAAATTTTGGAAAACTTCCGCATCATTCTTCCCGCATTTTTATTCAGACTTTTATTTTTTTTCATT
>CAZVAD010000048.1:16872-18687 GCA_964624645.1 uncultured Mariniphaga sp. | reverse complement strand
TGCGCCCGATCTGCATAAGCAGCCTGCAATTTTTTTGTTAGGAAAGTGAAAGAAATCAGAAGTTTTTAAAATAAATCTGCCGGCTTAAAGCAAGCCTTTGCTTTTCAAAATTTGAAATTCATGCTCAAAATTAGGGGTGAGTACCCCTTGTCCCAGACTGTTTTCTATCTGGTTTTTTGTCCAGAACCGGGCTTCGATTACCTCATCGGATCGGCTGCGGTAGTTCTTAAAATCATAGGTTACGAAAAGATAAACCAACTCTTTTTCCACTTCTGATTCCCAGACATAAACCCCGATGAGCCGTGCATTGAAACCGGTCAATCCGATTTCTTCAAAAGCCTCTTTTTTCAGTGCCTCTTCAATGGTTTCACCGGCTGAGATATGTCCGCCAACGGCAGTGTCCCATTTCCCGGGCTGAATACTTTTATTGCCGGCACGTTTTTGCAACAAAATTGCTTTTTTGGGATTCAATACATGCAGGTGCACCACCGGATGCAGCAGTTTGCTGCCGTTGTGCACCTGACTGCGCGGAGCCTGCCCGGTGATTTTCCCGGCGGCATCCACCAGTGGAACCCACTCCTCGCTGGCCAGGCTCTTTTGTTTTCTTTTCTGCCTGAGAAATTCATAGAGAAAATACACGCCGAAAATCAGATAAAACAGTCCGCCGCTGATGAACGCCCACGCCTCCTTGCTCATAAAGAAAGTGGCATAAAATACCAGCAGGGTGTGTCCAAGGAAGATGTAAAACAATGATCTGAGGCTCTTCTGCATCTGTCTGGCCTGTGCCTCACTGATTTGCATCTCCTTGAGATAGCGCTTGCCCATCAATCCGATGATATTCATTCCGGAAAAAGCGGAAACACCAAGTATAGCGACTAAGATGAGCTCAATCAGGCCCGGCTTGAGTTTAAAAAAGAGATCGTTTTCCAAAAGGATGGAAACTGCGCCAAGAACAACCAAAAGCAGGGTGTCGAAGAGAATAAACGTGTCAAAACGTTTCTCCCGCACAGCCACCCATGCCATTTCAGCCACGCCCACACCGACTGCAACAATTAACCCGGTTTTCGTTCCCCAGATTTCATCGGCGGCGATGAAAACAAAAAGGGGAATAAACCCGGGCAGCAATTTTTTCAGGAGTTCAACCCTGGACATTGGTAAAAAATCAGATTGCCAAACAAAACTTCCAGTACAGATAAACCTGTACCGGCTTTTGTTGGAGATTCATTTAAAAGGCTTCCTGAAACTCAGCTTTTTCTTCCGAAGATGGATTTGCAGGGAATACCTTATACACTTCAAGCTCCATAATAATCGAACGGAACCCCCCGACATTATACGAACCGTATTGCCCATACCCCAGGGCCGAGTTGAAAATCAGCAGCGCTTTGGAGCCTTTCTTCATGTAGGTCAGCGCCTCATGAAGCGCCAAGGTTTGTTCAGCTGTTTCAGCGGAAGATGACAATGTTGTCGGCGGCTGAACAACCACTTCACTCGGTTCATATACTCCGGTTTGATCAACAAAACTGCTGTCAAGTGTCATTACCTTGAAAAAAACCTGAACTTTGTCACCGATTTTTATGGAATCCCCGACTCCCTCTTTCTGTGGAAAAAAGTACAAGCCGGAAGGCCTTGGCTCGGCATTGGTGTAATGCACACGGATAAACTCATCCAGTTTTTTCAACTCATTCTGCCGTTGTTTCTCCAGACTGTTGTCCTTGCATGAAAAAAATGCTCCGGCAGCAATGGCTATCGCCATGAAAATTATATTTCGTTTCATATATATCAGATTAATAATAAACTACGAAGGCTTTATGTCAT
>CAZVAD010000048.1:0-16772 GCA_964624645.1 uncultured Mariniphaga sp. | reverse complement strand
AATCCGATACTTAAAACTTTTGTTTTCATGTTTATCCATTAAATAATTGTTTTCAATAATTGTTGTTCATATTCGCCTAAGAGCTGCGTGAATTTTTCCACTGCTTCGTCAAGCGATAGTTTTGTTTCGCCTCCGGCTGCATTCATGTGGCCGCCTCCCGAAAAATGCTCTGTAGAGAAACTGTTTGCCGGAAAGTTGCCTTTTGAACGAAAAGAGGCTTTTGTGTAATCCTTTTTCTCCATAAATAACGCACTGAAAACAATATTATTTATCGAAAGCGGATAATTTACAAATCCTTCAGCATCGCCCGGCTGAAAGTCAAACGCTTTCAGCTCCTTTTGCGAAATCCAGATTACGGCGGAACGATACTCCGGGAAAACCTTCATCTTTTGCGAAAGGCAGTGCCCAAGTAGTTTCATGCGCTGTGCCGAAAAGTTGTGATATACAGCCTGATGTATTTTTTCGGTGTCGATGCCCCAATCCATAAGTTTTGCCACAACTTTAAACAGATTTGCCCGTGAAGTATTGTGGCTGAACGAACCGGTGTCGGTCATAATTCCGGTGAACAGCGCTTCGGCAGCATCCCGGTTGATGTATTCACTCCATCCTGTTTTTTTCACCACATCGAAAACCAGCTCAGCAGTGGAGCTATACTCAGGTTCTGAAATGGTAATGTCAAAAATAGAAGCCGGATAGGGGTGATGATCAATGAGGATTTTCGTGCCGGGAAATTCTAAAATCTTTTTTTCGAGCTGCCGGGTGCGTTTTGCTTCATTGAAGTCAAGGCAAAACAGAACTTCCGATTCTTCCAGCGCCTTTTCGGCTTTCTCTTTGTTGTTGCGGTGGACAATAATTTCAATCTGACTTGAAAACCAATGGAGAAATTCAGGATAATCATTCGGAACAATGATTTTTACCTGATGCCCCGCATTTTTCAGCACTTCGCCTAAACCTACACAAGAGCCGATGGCATCGCCGTCGGGATTTTCATGGGTAACCAGTGCCACCTTCCCCGGTTTTGCTGCCAATAACTCTTTTAATGCGTTAAAAGTTTTATTTCCGGTATTTTTCAAAATCAAATTTATTTAAGCCCACAAAGATAAGAAATCTGTTTCGGGCACAAAGTTATCCTTGTTCAAATTTTATATATCTTGCAGAAGTTTAAAATTTAAAAATCCATAGAAAATGGCAGGATACCAAACTTTTACAATGATTAAGCCTACGGCTTTCAAGAAGAATTACGCCGGAGCAATATTAAATAAGATAACCGGTGCAGGATTTAAAATCAGGGCAATGAAGCTCACCCGGCTGACTGCGGAACAGGCAGCCGAATTTTATGCTGTGCACCACGGAAAGCCTTTTTTCGACTCGCTGGTGGAGTTTATGAGTTCAGGCCCCATAGTGGCCATCATTCTTGAAAAGGAAAATGCAGTGGAAGATTTCAGAAACTTCATCGGAGCCACCAATCCCGAAAATGCCGAAGAGGGCACAATCCGGAAACTGTATGGAACCAGTCTCCAGCAAAATGCGGTGCACGGCTCCGACAGCGATGAAAATGCAATTATTGAAGCCGATTTCTTTTTCTCCAAAACTGAAAGGTTTTAGTTCAAAAAATACTTTTTTATTTTAACCAAAAATCAAAAACCATGAAACGTAGTGTATTGCTTATTCTGGTGAGTCACCGCCAGGATACGGCTGAAAAAGTACAGAAAATTCTGACAGGGTGGGGATGTTTCATCAAAACGCGCTTAGGAATACATGACGGCGTTTTGGAAAATTGTTCGGAAAACGGATTGATTTTTCTTGAACTCACTGGCGAAGATGCCGGGAGGCATGAGGAGATTACCAGAAAACTCAACCTGGTTAAAGGGGTTGATGCCAGGTTGATTTCTCTGGAAGTGTAATTTTTCGTAAACAGACAGTAGCTATTTCACAAAGGGGGCATTGTTCAGGTAGTCGAAACACTGTTTCACACCTTCGAACTGTGTGATATTTCCACGAATGCCTTCCAACTCCACGTAGTACTCATCAAGTCCTATGGAATAGGCGGTATTGAAAATATTTTCAAAATTCATCATGCCTGATTTTCCGAGTACCGAGCGGTCTTTGATGTGCAAGACCGGAAACCGTCCGCGGTATTTTTCAAAATACTCCAATGGATCCTGTTGTCCCATGACCGTCCAGTAAACATCCATTTCAAAAAACACAAGCGAAGGATCGGTGCCTTCCAGCAGCAAATCATAAATGATATCGCCACGGTCATCCTTGCTCGTTTCTTTATCCAGACGCCTGAACTCCCCACTATGATTGTGATAGCCCCATTTGATACCAGCAGCTTTGGCTATTTCACCGGCTTTGTTGAAGCCTTCGCAAACTCTTGCCACATCTTCATGTGACTGAATGCTTGGCATTCCGGGCTGCACCAGTGAGGTTACGCCAAGCTGGGCATGAAAATCAATGGTTTTTTTCCAGAAGTCTGCCAGTTCTCCGGCGTTTTCCTTTGTGAACTTCCGGATGGGCGGATTCACATGCGAACCGGTTACCTTAAGTCCGGCATCCTGTGCCAGCTTCTTGAATTCAGCCATTCCATAGTTGTACATTTTTCCTTCATCCCGGTTGTAACCTGCACATTCCACTGTGGTATAGCCGATTTGGGCAACTTTTTTCAATCCGTTGGGAACGTCGGCGGTCAGCTCTTTTCCCAGGGAGTATAACTGCAATCCCACTTGTTTTTTGGGTGCAAAACGATTTGCCGGTATGACTGCGGCGCCGGCATTTCTGAAAGAACCTCCGGTTAATCCGGCAACGGTCAGCAATCCCAGTTTTTTAAGAAATTCTCTTTTTGTTTCCATATATTCTTTTTTAGCTCACCCCGAAAAATCTCACATTAAAATCCTCATCTATAAGCCTTGCTGGCTTTTGATTTCATGGTCTGGATTTTCCAGGGCAAGCTTCATTTTGAAATTTTAAAATCTGTTCAGCATTTAAAGTGAATACGGCCTTCTGTATTCGTAGTGATACAAGCGGTGGTTTGCAGCTTCCTTGTCGTTATCTTCGAAACTCAGCGTAGCCGGATTCCACTTCACCGGACGTTTCAGTTCGGTGGCAATATTCCCAAGACAGCAAAGCGTGTTAGTGCTGCATCCCACTTCAATGGGGGCAATCGGATGGTTTCGTGAGCGCACGGCGTCAATGAAGTCCTGCATGTGCGGCGCGCTGATTTCAAACGCAAGCCCCTCGCGCTGTTCCCCTTGTTTTTTGTTTTTTGCTGCGCGTTCGGCCTCTGCTTTCCGGCGCGCTTCACGCTGCTCGGGCGTCAGGCTTCCCGGTCTTATTCCTGCCACCTCTTCGGGCACGAGCGAAGGATCGGAGCAACCGAGGTATCCGCGCGCCACTTCAATCCAGCCGTTGGTGCCGATAAATTTGATGCCCGACGAACCCGGCCTGTCTTCAAGATAGGGTTGTTCCGTCATCACAATGCCGTTCAGGTATTTAAAGGTCAGGTATTCGGTTCCGTTATACCCTTTGGGGATAATTTCGGCAGGACCCGAGCCGTCCATACCGATGGCAGCCTGGGCAATATCAAACATGTGAGCGCCCCAGTCGGCGGTGTAGCCGTTTCCGGTTTCACTGTACCAGCGCCATGCGCCCCAGAGTTTTTCATTTTCTTCCGGATCGAGTGAAATCGGCGGGCATAAGTCGGGGTGATAATGTACCTTCGGATCATTGAGCGGCCCCATCCAGAGATTGAAATTCAGGTTTCCGGGAACTGGCTCCTCCGGCAAATCGAGCGGTTTTGGCGGATCACCCACCTTTGAGTAAATTTTTTCGATATGGCCGATCTTTCCTGCCCTCACCAGTTCAATCGCTTTCTGAAATTCACCGCTGGAGCGTTGCTGACTGCCCACCTGAACGATTTTTTTGTTTTTCTGAGCCACATCAACCATCACCAGGCCCTCTTTTATGGTGAATGCAAGCGGTTTCTGAACATAGACATCCTTTCCGGCCTGTATGGCATGGATGGTTTGCAATGCGTGCCAGTGGTCGGGAGTTACCACTTCAATAGCATCAATGTCTTTGCGGTTCAGCAGTTCCTCATACTGCTCATACATGTCACAGCGGGGTGAAATGTCAAGTTTCTTCTGCCACGCTTCCACCACCTTTTTAAAACGGATCTGTTTCATGGTGTCCACATCGCAGCAGGCAGCCACCTGCACACCCGGCACACTGCTGAAGCTGGTGAAATCGGAAAGCGCTTGTCGTCCGGCGCCGATAAACCCGAGCACCACGCGGTCGCTGGGCGCTATTTTGATTCCGTTGATGGTCCAGCTTGGCAGTACGGTCAAACCCGTAAGCCCCAAAGCCGACAACCCCAGAAATTTTCTTCTGTTGAGTTGATTTTTTGATGATTTTTCCATAATATTTTAATGTGAATAAATATGTGTAAAAAAAGATTGAATTTTCAGCTGTTCAAAATTTGAGTTTTTCTGTTCAAAACTGAATCGATTTAACATTAGATTTGCAAAAATAAAAATTTAATGAAACTATGCAGCTTTTTTATTCGTCTGTGATTGCCGGAAATGAAATTATCTTGGATGAAAATGACTCGAAACATGCCATCAGGGTCTTGCGTTTGGGGATTGGGCACAAAGTTCAGGTTGTGGATGGCAATGGTGGTTTTTATACGGCTGAAATTTCTCTGGCAGACCAGAAACGGTGCAGACTCAGCATCATTGAATTTCAGAAAGAGTTCGGGAAGCGGAATTTTAATTTGCACATAGCCATTGCCCCCACAAAAAACAACGACAGGCTGGAGTGGTTTGCCGAAAAAGCCACAGAAATCGGCATTGATGAAATCACACCGGTATTGTGCAGACACAGTGAACGGAAAACGGTCAATGCCAATCGTTTGAATAAAATTCTTATTTCCGCCATGAAACAATCGGTGAAAGCTTTTTTGCCAAAATTAAATCCGGCGGTTAAGTTTCAGGATTTTGTAGAAAACCATGCAGGTGAAAAGCCCCGTAAATTTATTGCCCATTGTCATCCCGGAGAAAAATTGCATCTGAAAGAAAAAGTTGCCGCCGGCGATTCCGTTCTCGTTCTGATTGGCCCGGAAGGGGATTTTTCACAAACTGAAATTGACCTTGCTGAAAAAAGCGGCTTTACAGCCGTTTCGCTTGGAAACTCGCGGCTTCGCACCGAAACGGCAGGCGTTGTGGTGTGCCATATTGTTAATTTAGCCAATCAATGATTTGCAGTTTTTGGTAAAATTTCCCTGTTTCGGCAGGGAATTGTATTTTTAACAAAATTTGAAAAAGATGAGGATGAGATTATTGGTTTTACTTTTCATTCTGTTTGCCGGAACAGTGAACGGGCAATCGCAGCAGGTGCGCATCGGGCTTGTCAAATACAGTGGCGGTGGCGACTGGTATGCCGACCCGACGGCGCTCCCCAACCTGATTGCTTTCTGCAATGCAAATCTGAAAACAAATATCCATTCCGAGCCGTCAACGGTTGAGGTGGGCAGCGCCGAAATTTTCAATTTCCCGTTTGTTCATCTTACCGGTCATGGAAATATTGTGCTTTCAGAGAGTGAAACCGTCAATCTGAGAACTTATCTTGAAGGAGGCGGGTTTCTGCATGTTGACGACAATTACGGATTGGATGAATATTTCCGGCGGGAGATTAAAAAAGTCTTTCCAAACAATGACCTCATCGAACTGCCTCCGTCACATCCCATATTTCATCAGAAATACACCTTTAACGAAGGGCTTCCCAAAATACATGAACACGACAACAAACCCCCGCAGGCTTTTGGGATTTTTCTTGAAGACCGCATGGTTTGCCTTTACACTTATGAGTCGGACATCAGCGACGGGTGGGAAGATGAAGCCGTTCATAACGATCCGCCGGAACTGCGGGAAAAAGCTCTGAAAATGGGGGCAAACATTATCTTTTATGTTTTTGGGCAGTAAGTGCAATTCCTCCGGTTTTGCAGTGGTTCAACCTGACTGTTTCTATTGCGGAATGCTTATTTTTGGAAAATGAAAAAAATCCTCCTTTTTGTAGCCGGACTTTTGGCCGGAATGTTTACTTCGGCTCAGTATTTTCAAACCGGGCAGGATCCGGCATCCATCCGCTGGAGAGAGATTGATACCAAAAACTTCAGGCTGATTTTCCCGGATTATTATGAAGCGCAGGCTCAGAAAATTGCAGGATACCTTGAAACGGTCTATCCTTTCGGAGGATATTCGCTACAGCATCAACCGGGAAAATTTCCGGTGATTTTGCACACGCAGACAATAGAATCCAACGGGTTGGTGGCCTGGGCGCCAAGGCGGAGTGAGTTTTTTACCACGCCGCATCAGTCCATGTATCCACAGGATTGGCTGAAACAACTTGCACTGCATGAATTCCGGCACATGGTGCAGATTGACAAGATCAACAGCAATATGGATTTTTTGTCGCGGTTTCTGCTTGGAGAACAAGGCACTGCCCTGGTTTTCGGAGTCTCTTTGCCGTGGTGGTTTACTGAGGGCGATGCCGTAGTAACCGAAACAGCACTGAGCAACACCGGGCGTGGAAGAGACCCTTCATTTCTGATGCAGCAGCAGGCGCTTTTGGTTGAAAAGGGCAGATTTTCCTATGATAAGGCGTATTTGGGGTCTTACAGGCATTTCATTCCCGACCATTACAATCTGGGGTATTATCTTGTCGGAAATCTCAGGGCAAAATACGGCGCTTCGTTGTGGGAGGAGTTGTTGAAAAACACTGTTCGCAAAAGCTTTCCTGTGCGCAAAACATTGAAAAGGCAGACCGGAATGAATCATATCAAACAGTATAAAATTGTGTTCGACAGTTTGAAAACAGTCTGGCAGGATAAAGATAAGCTTTGGCAAAAAAGCGACTTTCGTAAAATTTCCGTTTCGAAGAAGTTTTTCACCAATTACAGATACAATCACTGGCTGAATGATTCGGTGATTTTTTCCTATAAAACAGCCTTTGACGAAATTCCGTCGTTTGTAAAAATCTTTCCCAATGGCGAGGAAAAGAAAATTATGCGTCCAGGACCAATCTTTGATGAATCTGTAAGCTATAGCAACGAATGGGTGGTTTGGTCAGAGAAAATACCAAGTCTTCGCTGGCAGCACAGTGGAAGTTCATTGATCAGGCTTCTGAATTCTGAAACCGGGGAGATTATTGAAATCCATCCTGAATTTATTGCAGTCAGTCCTGCAATCTCGCCCGATAAAACCAAAGTTATGGTGGTGGAATCCGATTTTGAAGACAACCACTATCTTTCGGTTTACCGGCTACCCGATGGAAAAATGCTCAACCGCTACCAGTCACCCGGGAACAACTATTTCTTCTCTCCCGAATGGCTCGACAACGATCAGGTAGCGGTGATTGTGCTTTCTGAAAAGGGAAAACGTATAGAGGTCGTTAATTTTTTTCAGAATCATTCTGAAAGGCTGGTTTCGGAAGATTTGGCGGATATCAGGCAGTTGCGTTTTTCGGGACATAAGCTCTATTTTATCAGCTCCTATTCCGGGAAAAACAGCCTGTACCGCATCAATTTACATGACAAATCCGTTGAAATGGTCTTCTCCCCCCGCTTTGGGGCTGAGTCGCCCGCAATATCCCCCGATGGGAAAACAATGGTTTTAAGCGATTATACCTCCGATGGTTTTCGCCTGATAAAGTTTCGCCCTGAAAACCAGTCAACTCAGGAAATCAGAGAGATTGCTCCCGCAAATTACAAACTGGCTGAGATGCTGGACAAACAGGAGGAAGGAATTCCCGTTTTTTCTGACTCGACAGCGACTGATTACAACTCAAAAAGATACAGCAAAGCTGCCCATCTCTTCAATTTTCACAGCTGGGCTCCGGTGAACATTGATGTGGATAACTACGGTTTCTATCCCGGAGTGAGCCTGATGTCGCAAAACCTGTTGGGCACTGCTGAAACGGTTTTGGGTTACCGGTGGGATTTAACCGAACGCACCGGAAGGCTCATGGCGGACTATTCATTTATGGGCTGGTTTCCGGTTTTCAGTATGAATTTTTCTTACGGCCCGCGTTCTTCAGATTTTACACATATTCAGCAATACGCTGATAATAATGGGAATATAGTTAAAAGCGATACGGTAACTCAAAATTTCAGCTGGATACACACGCAGACCGGAATGAACATCCATCTGCCGCTCCGACTGGACAAAGGGGCATTTCTAAGGTACCTGCAACCGGAGATCAATTACAATTTCAATTATTACCGCAGCGCCGAGCCCGCGCCGGAAGGATTCGGCATGGGCAGTTTCCACTCGCTGGGCTACAGGCTCTATTTCAGGCAAATGCTCAGAAAAAGTTATCTTGACATGTTTCCTGACTTTGGATTTATATTCGACGGAACCTACCGCCACATGCCTTTTGGCGCAGATGTTTCTGCAAATCTGGCAGCGGTTCAGTCGGTTTTTTATCTCCCGGGAGTGATGAAAACCCACGGCATCAGATTGTATGGCGGAACGCAGAAAAAGGAAAACGACGGCTCGATGGGCTATACCGATGTTGTGCAGTATGCCAGAGGCTGGGGGAGGATTCATACAACATCTTTCAGCACGCTGAGCACTGATTATAAAATGCCGCTGCTTTATCCCGATATGAACCTGTTAGGGCTGGTGTATGTGCGCAGAATCAAAGCTTCTGCCTTTGCTGATTTTTCCCGCCTGAAAGGAAATATTTACCAATCCGGGAAAGTTGCCGACCGGTTTGTAAAAAACATCACCTCCGTTGGGGCAGAAATTACGGCAGACGCCAATTTCCTGCGTTTTTATGCTCCGGTGGATATTGGTTTCAGAGCATCGTACCTGCCCGAAATCAGGGATGTTTTTTTCGATATGCTGTTTTCAATCGATTTCAGTTCGTTTTAAGGTAAACAGGGTAACCTCAGGCGGCATATCGAGCCTCCAGGGCATTCCGACAGTGCCAATGCCTGTATTCACATAAAGATAAGAGTTGCCGGAACGGTAAAGTCCGCCCCACTGTTTTCGGGTCAGGGCAGCAACGCTGAAAGGAATTCCGGCGAGTTTGATTCCCCACTGCATTCCGTGCGTGTGCCCCGAAAGTGTTAGGGGGATATTTTTCTTCCCGGCAATCTGTGCCTGCCAATGGGCGGGGTCATGGGTCATCAGAATAGTAAAAGCATCCGGTTCAACTCCTGACAATGCTTTTTCCAGATCGGCATATTGAGGGAACGGCGGATGTCCCCAGTTTTCAACGCCTGCAATAAAAATCGAATCCTCTCCCCGGTGAATAATTGCGTTTTCATTGCAGAGCAACCTGAATCCAAGGCCATGTTCCTTTTCCCGGATTGCCTCAAAATTTGCCTGCTTTTCAGCAGGCGTTTTCCACCTGGAATAGTCGCCATAATCGTGGTTTCCAAGAATTGAAAAACTCTGATACGCAGTGGACATTGCTTTTAAAGGCGCCTCAAGGCCATCAAATTCCCGGGAAAAATTATTTACAAAATCGCCGGTGAAGAGCAGTAAATCAGGGTCTAAACTGCTTATTTTATGCTGAATGCGGGTCAGGAATTTTTTCTGATGGAGCAGTCCGCCAAGATGGAAGTCGGATATCTGCACGATACGAAAATTGTGAAATTCCTGGGGAAGATTTGCAAATGAGATCTCCCGCTCTTCAATTTTAAGCTGCCGGCTACCCCAAAAAGCGCCATAGGCAATTTCTGCTGAAAACCCAATACCAAGCAGTAGTCCGGCAAATAGGAGAGAAGTTGAACCTTTCTTCCGGGAAAAAATCAGGTGAAGAAAACCGGAAAGGGCAACGGGAAGATTAAAGGTAATGAGTGCAACCAAAACAATATTGAAGAAAAAGTAAAAGCGGATATTTCCTGAATCACGGGGCGTATTTGGAAAAATATAAAGATAGAAAAAAGTGAAAAGAATGATCAGACTAAAACCAGTATAGATAAACAGAAACTTTTTAGACCTCTTCGATGGAAAAATCCTTTTTAGATTAAAATAACTTCCGGCTACCAGCAGAAGATAGAATATCAGAAAGGAGAGTACGATATATAATTGAAATGTACGCATATTTCGATTAAAATATTTATTACAACAAATTAGCTACTTATAAAATTATCTATCAATAAGACTCATATTCAGTAGATTGAGCTGTGAAAATCCACATTTAAGCCCCGTCAGATTTTAATATTTCAAAATAAACAGGTAAAGGTACGCAAACAGCACAAAGAAAAGGGGAGATACGTGAGAAAGACCATCATATATGACTACAAATTAAAAAGCGTTTTTCAATTCACATTCATTTTACTCTACTGATAAGAAATAAAGTACTCAGCACATATGTAAATTTAAACAAAAGTCAAATGCAGTAAAGGAATTACACTTGTTGATACAAAGGTAACTTCCGGTTATGCGAATATGTTAGAATTGTTAACTACTTAGCGTTTCCTGAACAGGAGAATATTTTCAAAAATAATTGTAAATAGAATATTCTTTATAGTTCAGATAATCAGTGTTATGCGAATAATGATTTAAAGTAAAATATCAAAATAAAGATTGTAGTATAGTTTTATAATCCTGAACAAGATAAAATAATTGTAAGAAATTTATAATCATGTAATTAAACACATATTTCTAAAGTCAATTATTGAATTTAAATTGAAATGCTAATAGTCTTATCATCAGTGAATTATAATCAGAACCACAATCGGGAGACTTGCAGATTCTTTTTCGTGTGTTCCCAACTTATTGTCTTGCTTATTTGCAAATGTTTAATACATTTGTAAGGTTCAATTCAATTTATTGTACCTATGAAAGACAGAATTCAAAAATTCATGGATTACAAAAATATTGCTCCCGGTGAACTTGCTGATATTCTGGATGTTCAGCGCTCAAATGTTTCACACATATTAAACGGACGCAATAAACCGGGTGCTTCTTTTACGGAAAAGATGTTGATTGCCTTCCCTGAACTTAATGCCCGCTGGTTGTTTACCGGCGACGGCTCCATGCTTATGGGCGCAGAATATGCTGCGAAAGATGTCCGGGAACAACCGGAGCCCCCTGAGGTCAGGAGTGAGCCGCCTGCGCCTTATCAGCGGAGAATTGAATCTCCTGGTGCAGTACCACACGATAGCAATAAAAAATCAGTCGAGAAGGTTGTTTTGCTCTATTCCGACGGCACATTTGTATCCTACACTCCGGGATAATAACTGCCATCTGTTAGGTTACTTATGTGAAATGTCCAATAATCCTCCTTTTTACATAAGTGTATTTAGTAATGCACATTTGTGCTGTGTGAAAATACTCCGGCGCTTCGTCAAACTTTAAAATATCACTATCTTTGCATGAGTTAAACAGTCAGGCATGTCAAAGAAATTTGTTTCTGATTTTACAGTAACCGAAAATAACCCTTTAAATGATACCAATTCTTTAATTCGGTTGCATAGTTCCATTCCTCTACCTCAAATACTTCCCGGGCAATTTGTAAATGTGGAGATTCACCATGCGGATATTTTTTTACGCCGTCCTTTCTCTGTATTTGAAGTGGATTACACTGAAAATACCATTTCTCTGATTGTCAAGAATCTTGGAAGAGGTTCGGCAAAGCTCATAAAAATAGAGGCAGGCGCTTCGCTGAGTATTGTCTATCCTCTTGGGAAACATTTCACTTTCCCTGAAAAGCATGAAAGGATCCTCGCTGTTGGCGGCGGTAGCGGACTTGCGCCTATGCTCTTTTTGGTGCGCGAATCGGGTCTTCCGGCAGCAAGCGTGGATATTATCATTGGCGCCAAGAGCGCTTCTGACCATGTGGATACCGCTCAGTATGCCGGCTATGGGAATATCCATCTCACAACCGATGACGGTTCTCTGGGCGTAAGAGGTTTTGCTACGCAGCACCCTCTCTTTGATCAATTAAGCGCTTACGATAAAATTTACGCCTGCGGTCCCGACGGAATGATGAAAGCAGTGGCAAAAGAAGCCAAGAAGGCAGGCGTTTTTTGTGAGGTTTCTCTCGAAAACCTGATGCCCTGCGGATTTGGCGTGTGTCTTTGCTGCATTGAACCAACGGTTCATGGGAATTTATGCGTTTGTACCGACGGACCTGTTTTTAATATAAATGACTTGAAATGGCAGATTTAACGGTTAAAATAGATGATTTACTGCTAAAAAACCCGGTGATGCTCGCTTCGGGAACCTGTGGTTTTGCCGAAGAAATTGATCAGTTTTACGATATTTCACAATTGGGCGGTGTTTTTCTGAAAGGAATTACCCTGCATAACCGGGATGGAAACCTTTACCCGCGGATGGCCGAAACCCCTTCCGGGATGCTGAATGCAGTCGGACTTCAAAACAAAGGGATTGATTATTTCATTGAAAATATCTATCCGCGCATAAAAGATTTTGACACGCCATTGATTATAAATGTAAACGGCTCCACGGTTGAGGAATATATTGAGGTAACAGAAAAAGTGAACGAGCTGGAAAAAATTCCGGCTATTGAGCTGAATATCTCCTGTCCGAATGTGAAAGAGGGGGGCATGGCTTTCGGGATAACCTGTCCGGGCGCTGAAATGGTTACACGTGCGGTGAGAGAGGTTTACGATAAAACTTTAATTGTAAAACTTTCGCCTAACGTTACCGATATTGCAGAAATTGCCCGTGCGGTGGAAGGGCAGGGGGCTGATTCGATCTCACTTGTGAATACTTTTGTCGGTATGGCTATTGATGCCGAAACGCGCAAGCCTTTGCTCTCCACGATAACCGGCGGCCTGTCGGGGCCTGCTATAAAGCCGATTGCATTGCGTATGGTGTGGCAGGTGTCGGGCGCCGTGAAGATTCCGGTAATCGGAATGGGAGGGATTATGAATGCTTCCGATGCCATTGAGTTTTTACTTGCCGGCGCTTCTGCCGTGCAGGTCGGTACAGCGCTTTTCAAAGACCCATTTATCCCTTTGCAGATTATTGACGGGATAACCGATTATTTGAAAAGACACAATTTGAATCATGTCCGGAATTTAATCGGGAGGTTGAATACCGATTGAATTTTTAAGATTTTTTATGAAATATTCCCGGACTGGTCTTGAAAATTTGCCTTTTGTTTACCGGCAATTTTAAGTTGTGTATTAAAAGAGTATATTTAAGCGTTAAAAAATAAATTGCAATGTGAACATTTCAATTTTGCATATGTTTACTAAAGCAGAGATAGCAAAATTGGATAATAATCAGTAAGAGGATATGTCAAAATTTGAAATTTTAATGCCAAAACTGGGTGAAAGCATCCAGGAGGGCACAATTACAAAATGGTTTGTAAAAGAAGGAGATACCATTTCAGAAGATGATATGCTTTTTGAAGTTGCCACAGACAAGGTGGATTCTGAAATCCCTTCGCCTGTTGAAGGAGTGATTGCCAAAATCCTGTATCCGGAACAAACCGTTCTTCCTGTGGGAGAAGTGGTTGCCATTGTTCAGATGGAAGGCGATGAAGAGGGCGACGGAGCGCCAGAAAGCGTATCAGAGGCAGACGATAGTCCGGTGAAAGCGCCGGCAGCCGAAGCTGCAACAGAAGAAGCAGAGGAGAAAAAAAGTCCGGCAAGGCTGTTGTCAAACCGTTTTTATTCCCCTTTGGTGAGAACAATCGCCAGAGAGGAAGGGATTACGGACGAAGAGCTTGAAACCATTGAGGGTTCAGGCGCCAACGGGCGCGTTCAGAAGAAAGATATTCTGAACTACATTGAAAACAGGGCAAAACCTGTTACGGCCCGGCCTGTTGCAGCGGCAGCCCCTGAAAGGAAAGTCGCTGTCCCGCCGGTAACAACCGAAGCCGGCGATGAAGTGATTGAAATGGATCGCATCCGTAAAATCATTGCCGACCACATGGTGATGTCTGTTCAGGTTTCGCCGCATGTTACATCGGTTGTTGAAGCCGACGTTACCAACCTGGTTCACTGGAGGGAGAAAAACAAAGATGCTTTCCTGAAAAAATATGGCGAAAGAATCACTTTCATGCCGTTTTTCATTGAAGCTACCGCAGCCGCTCTGGCTGAGTTCCCGATGGTCAACTCATCGGTTGACGGCGACAAGATCATTCTTAGAAAAAACATCAATGTGGGGATTGCAGTGGCCAGACCCGACGGGAATCTGATTGTTCCGGTGATTAAAAACGCCGAACAGCGAAACATTGTGGGGCTTGCCAAAGAGTTGAACCGCCTGGCCGGCGCAGCCCGGGAGAACAAGCTTTCTCCCGATGAAATTCAGGGAGGAACTTTCACGATTACCAACTTTGGAAGCTTCAGAAACATTATCGGCACGCCGATTATCAATCAGCCACAGGCTGGAATCCTTGCTACCGGAAGCATTGAGAAGAAACCGGCGGTGATTGAGACGCCTACCGGGGATGCAATTGCAATCCGGCACAAAATGTATCTCTCGCTGTCGTATGACCACCGGATTGTGGACGGCGCCTTAGGCGGCGCTTTCCTGAGAAGAATTGCCGACAATTTAGAAGAATTTGATATAAATAATACAATTTGAGTTACTTAAAATGGAAAAATTGAAGGTACCCAAAATTCATACAATTAAGAAAACAGACAAGGAAACACTTGAAAAGTGGTTCAGATTAATGACTGTCGGGCGTGCCATTGACGACAAGGCGCCCAACTACCTGAAGCAGGCCATCGGTTGGTCCTATCATGCTCCCTATGCCGGGCATGACGGAATCCAGCTGGCTATCGGACAGGTTTTTGAAAAGGAAAGAGATCACTTGTTCATGTACTACCGCGATATGCTCGTGGCGATTTCAGCAGGAATCACTGCCGAGGAGGTTATTCTGAATGGAATTTCCAAGGCTACCGATCCATCAAGTGGCGGAAGGCACATGTCCAACCATTTTGCCAAGCATGAATGGAATATCCACAGCGTTTCGTCGCTCACCGGAAACCATACACAACAAGCGGTGGGAGTTGCCCGCGCCATGAAATACTATGGTTCTAAAGCTGTGGCAATCAGCAGTCAGGGCGAATCGTCGGTAAGCGCCGGATACGTTTATGAAGCTTTCAACGGCGCCGATAAGGAAGAATTGCCGGTGGTTTTTGTTATCCAGGATAACGGATACGGTATTTCGGTTCCCAAAAAAGACCAGACAGCCCAGCGCAAAGTGGCCAACAACTTTTCCGGGTTTAAAAACCTGCGTATTATCCATTGCAACGGAAAGGATGTGTTTGACTCCATGAACGCCATGATTGAAGCAAAACGGTACGCTATCGAGGAGAGCAAGCCTGTTCTGTTGCAGGCAAATTGCGTGCGTATCCATTCCCACTCCAATTCAGACGATCATCTGCTTTACAGAAATGAGGGGGAACGGAACTATGTCATAGAATATGACCCGCTTGCCAAATACCGGAGGATGCTCATTCGCTACGATAGATTCACGGAAGAAGAGTTACAGAACATTGAGAGCGAAGTGAATGAGGTGATCAAACTGGCGCACCGGGCAGCACTGAAAGCCCCGAATCCCGATCCGGCTTCCATCTTTGATTTTGTGATACCGGAGCCTTATGTTTCTGAAAAATATCCGGAGGGTGTTCACCACCAGGAAGGGGAGAAAAAAAGACTGATTACGGCGCTGAATGAAACCCTTGCCGCTGAGTTCCGGCACAATCCGGACACGTTTCTTTGGGGACAGGATGTTGCATACAAGGATAAGGGCGGAATTTTTAATGTAACCAAAGGACTTCAGAAAGAGTTCGGCCCAAAAAGAATATTTAATGCGCCCATTGCGGAGGATTTTATTGTGGGAACTGCCAATGGAATGTCAAGATTTGATGAGAAAATCAGAATTGTAATCGAAGGCGCTGAGTTTGCTGACTATTTCTGGCCTGCCATGGAGCAGTATGTTGAAACCAGCCACGACTACTGGCGATCAAACGGAAAGTTCACGCCGAATGTAACCATTCGCTTGGCGTCCGGCGGATATATCGGCGGGGGTATGTACCACTCGCAAAATATTGAGGGGTCTTTGGTTTCCATACCCGGCGTACGGATTGTTTATCCCTCTTTTGCAGACGATGCTGCCGGATTGCTCCGCACATCCATGCGCTCAAAAGGGCCGACAATCTTTATGGAACCCAAGGCATTGTATCAAAGTCCCAAAGCGGCGACTGTGATTCCCGACGATTTTGAAGTGCCTTTTGGAAAAGCAAGAATCAGAAAAGAGGGTTCTGACCTTACGATACTGACCTACGGAAATGCTTCGCACATGTGTATAGAAGCTGCACAAAAGCTGGACGAAGAGGGATACAGCGTTGAAGTGATCGATTTGCGTTCACTCATACCGCTTGACGAAGAGACCATTTTGCAATCTGTGAAAAAGACAGGCAAGGTGCTTATTGCCCACGAGGATAAAGTTTTTGGCGGTTTTGGCGGGGAACTGAGTGCGCTGATTACCGAAAAAGCTTTTGAGCTGCTTGATGCGCCTGTGAGAAGAGTAGGTTCTACGTTTACACCGGTTGGCTTTAGTCCCATCCTTGAAAAGGCAGTTTTACCTGACGTGAAGAAAATTCACGATGCAGCAAAAGAATTATTATTATATTGATAGTTAAACGAATATGAGTAAAAAGATAGCAATAATTTATAGCTTTCACACCAAAAAATCCAAGCGGATTGCTGAGAAAATCATTGAGGCATGGGGTGAGCCCGGACTTGAAGCGGTGAACGCCGAGGAGCTCACCAAAG
>CAZVAD010000047.1:0-18867 GCA_964624645.1 uncultured Mariniphaga sp. | reverse complement strand
TCAACATGCAGCGCTATTTCCAGAACTTTCCCGCCGGAATGAAACCTGTTTTCAAACCGGTATCTGGGAGAATATCCAAAATTCCACTCCCATTGACTGAATTTTTCGTCAACCAGTTTCTGAATTGCCTGATGGTCCTCTGCTGTGAGTTCATAAATCCGGCCTGCATTGTTTTTCAGCCGGTCGTTCAGCAGAAAATCGCTGAACCCTGCAATATTCAGATTGTTTCCAAGTAGCGGCTGAATATTGGCCACCATGCTCCGCACCGATTGCACGGCCTTTCCAAAGTATTTATCCGGGACAATCCGCAGGGAATCGCCTAACGTTTCAAGATTTGAATCAAACAGCAACGTTCCGTGGTGCAACACCCGGTTTTTGAAAATATGCTGGGCATTCCCTGAAATTTTTTTTCCGTCAACAATCAGGTCGCTCCGCCCTGACAAAGAGGCGTCAACGCCAAGTTTTGCAAGCGTTTTTACAACCGGTTGCGTGAAAAGGCTGAAACTGATTTCAGCCGGGCTTTTAATATTTTTAATGATGGCGAAATTTACATTTCCGGAATCATGAAATACGGTTCCCCCGCCGGAAATCCGCCGGGCAATCCTGATGTTGTGGCGATGCACAAACGGATAATTCACTTCGGCCAGTGCATTTTGATGTTTTCCGACCACAACCGTGTCATTGCTTTGCCAGAGCATGAAAATATCCTCCGAAAAATTTTTCAGCAGATACTCTTCGGCGGCAAGGCAGAAAAAAGCATCATTTGTCTTAAGTTGAATACAAAGCATTTTCCAATCATAAAAGCCTGCGATTTACAAATAGTAATTTAATTTCAAAAATTTTTTATTAAAAAGGCGCTTTTTAGGTACAAGACTATTAGATACAAGTATTGAGACTATTAGACACAAGTATCAAGACTTTTAGGCACAAGTATTGAGATTTTTAGATATAAGTATCAAGATTTTTTGTGTCTCATTTCTAATATCTTGTGTCTTGCATCTGATGATCTCAGGTTTTAAAAAGAAGAATTTTCTATTTTAGCAGAAAAAACAAAATGAGAGTTGTCATTCAAAAAGTAACCGAAGCAGAAGTCAGGGTTGACCAGAAAACAGTTTCCGCCATTGGCAGGGGATTGCTGGTTTTATTGGGAATTGAAGATGCCGACACGGATGAAGATATTGACTGGCTGGTGAAAAAAATCGTGCAACTGCGTATTTTCAATGATGCAAACGGGGTGATGAACCTCTCGCTGCACGACACCGGCGGGGACATTCTCATTGTCAGTCAGTTTACGCTGCATGGCAATACAAAGAAGGGAAACCGCCCTTCCTACATCCGGGCATCGAAACCGGATTTTGCCGTTCCCATGTATGAAAAGTTTGTTGCAAAAACGGAAGAAGTTTTGGGGAAAAAAGTGAAAACCGGAATTTTTGGCGCCATGATGGATGTTTCTCTGGTAAATGACGGGCCGGTAACACTGATTATTGATTCCAGGCAAAAGGATTTTTAACGGCTCATTTCCCGGGTAAATGATAATTTGAAAATATTATGGATAAAGAGAGTATTTCATTGGCAGAAGTTCAGCAGCAGGTGGATCACTGGATAAAAACTACGGGCGTGCGTTATTTCAGCGAGCTTACCAACATGGCTGTGCTGACTGAAGAAGTGGGCGAGCTGGCGCGGATTATGGCACGGAAATTCGGCGATCAGTCGTTTAAAGAATCAGATGAAAAATATGATCTGGCAGATGAAATGGCGGATGTTCTGTGGGTTTTGGTGTGTCTGGCCAATCAGACCGGCGTGGACTTAACCGATGCTTTTCGCAAGAATATGGAGAAAAAGACCAAACGTGATAAAGAACGTCACCGGAACAACCAAAAATTAAGAGGGTGATTAAGTTTTTCCTTTATAACAGCAGACTACTTCTTCTTTTCCGGATTTTCTGCCTTTGCTTTGGATTTTAGAGTAGAGTCCTTGTTGAGCTTGGCGCCGGAAACAATCCGGTTGTTCACCACATTCATTGACTTGAGATTTACTGAAATCACCGTATCAGCATTCATTTTGAAGGGAAGATTATACGACTCATATCCCGGACTTGAGATTTTCAGTTCGCGGGCTCCTTTGCTCAAAAGTAATTTATAATATCCGTCGCTGTTTGTGATGGTGCCGATTCCTGAAACAGATTCATAAACAGCAACGCTCTCCACGGCCTTGCCCGATACAAAATCCTTGATATGTCCCGTGACGGAAACAAGTTGTGCCTGTGCGGCAAATGAGAAAAATAAAACTATTCCTGAATAAAATAGTTTCAAAAAAATTTTCATGGTTTAATGAACATTTAAAAAATTTAACTTAAAAAGTAACGAAGATAAGACAACCTTATGGCTAAAAAGGTTGCGTCCGTCACATAATTATTTTATACTGCAAAAAGCACACCAGAAACCATCTTTTTTCATACAAAACCGGTAAAACCTAAAATATACATCTTATTTAAAATAAATCTATTTAGAACCGATGAAACTATGCTGAATAACAGAGATATTACTATGGGAAACTATGGCTTTGTTTCAAACATCTGCTTATTTTTATAGGGTGTTTTTACTGTTTTTCCATATTTGAATCAGCAATTAAAATTTCGCCTATGAATCCAATACAAACTTTAATCAGAGATTTGGCTGACCGGCATGGCAGAACCCGTGAAAATCTTTTGCCGGTTTTGCAGGGAGTCATTCAACAGGAAAAATTCCTGTCGGAATATACCATGATTGAAATTGCCCGCGAAATGGATATTCCTCCTGCCGAAGTTTATGGAACTGCAACGTTTTATTCGTTTCTGGAAACCAAGCCGGCGGGCAAATATATCATCAGGGTCTGCAAAAACATTACCTGCGCCATGAAGGGCAAAAACCAGCTTCTTTTTGCCATTCAGGATATGCTGAAAATTAAAATCGGGGAAACTTCGCCCGACAGAAAATTCACATTGCTCGAAACCAACTGTCTGGGCTGGTGCCATAAAGCTCCGGTGATGCTCATCAACGATGAGGTGCACACGGATTTGAGTCCGGAAAAAGCAAGGGAAATTCTTACCGCCTACATGAAAGAAAACATTTAAAACTGACGACATGGCATATTCATATCAGTTAAAAAGAGTGGATTTCATTTTCAGAAATGAAAATGACTGGGAGAAAATTCTCTCAACCACCATAAAAAAGAAACGCGATGAGCTGATTAATGAACTGATTAGCTCAGAACTTAAGGGGCGCGGCGGGGCAGGTTTTCCGACAGGGCTTAAATGGAAGCTCACAGCCGAGGCCAAAGCACCAAAAAAATATGTGATCTGCAATGCCGACGAAGGCGAACCCGGTACTTTTAAAGACAGGGAAATCCTGTCGAGGGTACCCTTCAAGGTTCTTACGGCAATGGCAGTCTGTGGCTATGTGGTCGGTGCAAAAGAGGGGGTTATCTATATGCGCGGAGAATATAAATTTCTCGAAGAGGAACTCAATAAAGCCATCAGGGAATTTGAATACTATTGCCAGGAAATAAACCTCGATTTCAAAATAAAAATCTTCATGGGCAGCGGCGCTTATATTTGCGGCGAAGAAACTGCCCTCATGGAATCCATGGAAGGACGCAGAGGCGAACCGCGCAACAAACCGCCTTATCCCACCCAGCATGGCTACATGGGCATGCCGACCGTGGTCAACAATGTGGAAACGCTGGTGCATACCTGGACAATTTTCAAGTACGGAGCCAAAAAGTTTTATGATTTAGGTGTGCAGTATTCGCGCGGCACAAAACTTTTTTCCGTGTCGGGAGATACGCCAAAACCTGGAATTTATGAACTGGAGCTTGGCATGAGTCTTCAGGATTTTGTCTATGAATTTGGCGACGGTGATACGAAAGCTGTGCAGGTTGGCGGCGCTTCCGGGTTTCTGGTGCCACGCAAAAAGTTTAAAGATACCGCCATCGGCTATGAAGGAAAACTGGTGGGCATCTCCCTGCCGACAGGTGGTTCGATGATGCTTTTCAACAGCTCGCGCTCCATGTTCAACGTGCTGGATAATTATCTTGAATTTTTTCAGGAAGAATCGTGCGGACAGTGTACGCCCTGCCGCGTGGGCTGCCAGCAACTGCTGCTTGGAATAAAAGCGGTGAAACGCGGGGAAAAACCGGCTTCATATCTTGATAAACTACTCAGACTCACCGTTACAATGCAACTCACTTCCAAATGCGGGCTGGGACAGTCAGTGGCCAATTCATTCTCTTCCATTGTTGAAAACTTCCGTGAGGAGATGATTTATTAACACCCAAAATAAGATACCATGGAAAAAAAAGTAAATATCACCATAAACGGCTTCCCGGTCAAAATTGAAAAAGGGAAAACCATTCTTGATGCGGCAGAAGATATCGGCGTTAAAATTCCTACGCTTTGCTATCACAAAGACCTTTGTGTTGCAGGAAACTGCCGGGTGTGCGTGGTGGAGGTTTCCGGCCAGAAAAGGCTTTCGGCCGCCTGCGCAACGCCTTGCGAAGAAGGTATGGAAATTCTCACAAACAGTCTGAAGGTCAGGAATTCACGAAAGCATATTATTGAACTTCTTCTGGCAGAGCACAATGCGGATTGCACCAAATGCTACCGCAACGGCAACTGTGAACTCCAGGACCTCTCTTCCGAGTACAAAATTATGACTCAGGATTTTATTGAACTGGCGCCGCTGAAAAACTACACCATAGATATGTTTTCGCCTTCCATTATGAAGGACGACAGCAAGTGCATCCGCTGCCAGCGCTGCGTGCGCACCTGTGCCGAGCTTCAGGGGGTGAATGCGCTCACCGTTGCTTATAAGGGCGCCGACATGAAAATTTCAACATTCTTTGAAAAACCCATGAACGATGTGGTTTGCACCAATTGCGGGCAATGCGTGAACCACTGTCCTACGGGCGCTTTGATTGAAAGAAATTACATTGAAGAGGTCTGGGAGGCCATTGCCGACCCCACAAAGCACGTGGTGGTGCAAACGGCGCCTGCCGTGCGCGTGGGGTTAGGCGAAGAGATGGGTATGGAACCGGGCGAGCGCGTAACCGGCAAAATGGTGGCAGCGCTGAAAAGATTGGGATTCGACTCCGTACTGGACACCGATTTTACTGCCGACCTGACCATTGTGGAAGAGGGGACAGAATTGCTTACAAGATTGAAAAAGGCTTTTGTGGAAAATAACAAGGAAGTCAAATTTCCAATGATCACCTCCTGCTCGCCGGGATGGATAAAATATATCGAACACCTCTATCCGGAGCATCTTGAGCATCTTTCCACCTGCAAGTCACCCCAGCAGATGTTTGGCTCGCTGGCAAAAACATATTATGCCAAAGCGCGCAATCTGGAGCCGGAGAGAATAGTTTCCGTTTCCATCATGCCGTGCACGGCCAAAAAATATGAAGCCCACAGGCCGGAAATGCACGACAGCGGATATCGGGATGTTGACTATGTGCTGACTACGCGGGAACTGGCCATTATGATCAAACAGGCAGGGCTGGATTTCAAAAAGCTGGAGCCGGTGAAATACGACAGGCTGATGGGAGACTCTACCGGTGCCGGCGTAATCTTCGGCGCCACCGGCGGTGTGATGGAAGCTGCATTGCGCACGGCGTACGAATTGATTACAGGCAGGGATGTTCCTTTTGAAAATCTGAATATTACTCCGGTGCGGGGAACTGAAGGGGTACGGCAGGCTTCAATAAAAATTGAAAATCCATTGCAGGAGTGGGCTTTCCTGGATGGCATTGAATTGAAATGCGCGGTGGCACACGGGCTGGTGAATGCAAAACAGGTGATGGATGATATTAAAAACGAAAAATCCGAATTTCATTTCATTGAAATTATGGCCTGTCCGGGAGGTTGTTTAGGAGGCGGAGGGCAACCCATACCAACCAACCCTGAAATCAGGCAAAAGCGCACCGAGGCCATCTATGCGGAAGATGCCGATCTGCCCATCCGAAAGTCCCATCTGAATCCTGAAATTCAGAAACTTTACAAAGATTTTCTCAAAGAACCGTTGGGTGAATTGTCTCATCAGTTACTACACACCACTTATACAAAACGGGAAAGGTATTAAATATCTTTTCGAATGAAGGATCCGGGAACCCCGGATCCTTTTTTATTTTAAAAAAATCATCCTGCACGCATTATTTGTATATTCGCACGAATAATTATCAAATTAAAACAGTACGATGAGAAAGATATTTTTTGCCATTTTGTGGCTCATCCCTTTTTCGATTTTCGCGCAACAGATGAATGTGGTAACCTTTAATATCCGATACGGTACGGCTGCCGACGGAGAAAATTCGTGGCCAAACCGGATAGAAATGGTCAATGGGCTGCTGCGGTTTCACGATGCGGATATTTTCGGTTTGCAGGAAGCGCTGTATCAGCAAATTCTGGATATTGAAAATGAGCTTCCCGGGTTTGGCTGGTTTGGGGTTGGCCGCGACGACGGCGATAAAGCCGGGGAATCTACCCCCATTTTCTATAATAAGTCAAAATTCAAACTTCTTGAACACGACACGTTCTGGTTATCGGAAACACCTGAAAAACCAAGTAAAAGCTGGGATGCAGCGCTGAACCGGATTGTTACCTGGGGTCATTTTGAATCGATAGAAACCGGGAAGCAGTTTATTTTCTTCAATACCCATTTCGATCACCGTGGTGCGGAAGCCCGGAAAAACTCCGCACTTCTTATCTGGGAAAAAATTAAAGAAATTTCAGCGAATAAAAACCTGCCCGTTTTTGTTACCGGCGATTTTAATCTTTCGCCCGATTCCGAACCAATCATTCTCCTTAAAAAACACCTCAGAGACAGTTTTGAAGTTTCAGAAGAACCCGCATACGGGCCGGTCGGCACATTTCAGGCGTTTAAAATTGATGCGGAATTGACAAGCAGCAGACGCATTGACTATATTTTTGTGAATGATAAGGTGGATGTGCTGAAATATGCTGCACTGACCGATTTTAAAGACCACCGGTTCCCATCCGACCATCTGCCCGTTTTCACCAAAGTCAGACTGAAATAACAACTACTTAATATTAATTTCATATTTAATCATTTACTCCGTTCCCATTCTATTTCCTGAGATAAAATCGAGACTTTCGTCAGGATTATTCACGCAGAGTTCAATTTTATAAAAAACAACATATGTTTAAAATAAAGACATTAAATAAAATAGACAGCGAAGGGCTTAACCTGCTTCCGTCAGACAATTACGAGATCAGCGATGCCGTAGAATCACCGGATGCTATTGTGTTGCGCAGTTTCAACATGCACGAAATGGAATTGCTGCCGGAATTGAAGGCGGTGGCGCGTGCCGGAGCCGGAGTCAACAATATTCCCATTGAAAAATGTACGGAGAAAGGGATTGTGGTTTTCAACACTCCCGGAGCAAATGCCAACGGGGTGAAAGAGCTGGTTATTGCCGGCCTGCTCATGGCATCAAGGGATATTGTGCAGGGAGCAGAATGGGCAAAAACACTGATTGGCAAAGGCGATGAGGTTCCCGCACTGATTGAGCAGGGGAAGAAAAGCTTTGCCGGACAAGAAATTCAGGGAAAAACACTGGCCGTTATCGGGTTGGGCGCAATTGGGATTCTTGTGGCAAATGTAGCCTGGTCATTGGGAATGAAAGTCATCGGCTACGACCCGTACATGTCAGTAAACCGGGCGCTGCAACTCAACAACCATGTGAAATTTGTCAATGACATTCAGGCGTTGCTCAGCCATGCCGATTATGTCACCCTGAATGTGCCGCTGACCCACGAAACGAAAGACTACATCTGCGACGAGCGGTTGAAAATGATGAAAAACGGCGTGCGTATTCTCAATTTTTCACGCGGCGGACTGGTTGACCTGGATGCACTTGAAAATGCCATTGAAAATGGTAAGGTGGCGCGCTATATCACCGATTTCCCCAATGAGAGGATATTGAAAATGAAAAATACCATTGCCATTCCTCACCTTGGCGCTTCGACAGTGGAGTCGGAAACCAATTGTGCAATCATGGCAGTGAAGCAACTGAAGAATTTTCTGGAAAGTGGAAACATCAAAAATTCGGTGAATTTTCCGGAAGCGGAAATGGATCGCAACGGCGGGGCAAGAATACTCATCGCCAATAAGAACGTTCCCAAAATGGTCAGTCAGATTTCCAGCGTTCTTGCATCCGAAGGACTGAATATTGACAATCTGCTGAACAGAAAGCACGGAGATATTGCCTACAATATCATTGATGTGAACGTACCCGTTTTGAACCCTGAACTCAAAGAGAAACTGAAATCCATTGAAGGGGTCTTTATGGTGCGCATCATAAAGGCATAAGCATCGCATTACAAAAAAGAGGAAGCATCAGCATTCCTCTTTTTTTGTTAACTTTGGGTTCGTTCAGAAATCAATTAGTAATAATTCATAAAACAAAAAAAATGAGTAAAAAAATTGAAACCAAAGCAGCAGATAATATTCGGATTCTTTCGGCTGCCATGGTGGAGAAAGCCAAATCGGGGCATCCCGGAGGCGCAATGGGTGGAGCAGATTTCATACACATCCTTTACGCTGAATTTTTAAATTATGATCCCACCGATACTGCATGGCCCAATCGCGACCGGTTTTTCCTCGATCCCGGACACATGTCGCCCATGCTGTATTCTGCGCTGGCAATGGCCGGATTTTTCACGCTTGAAGATTTGCAGAATTTCCGCCAGTGGGGTAGTGTGACTCCCGGGCATCCGGAGCTGGATTTGAAACGCGGTGTGGAAAACACGTCCGGCCCGCTGGGGCAGGGGCACGCCATGGCCGTGGGGGCAGCCATTACCGAAAAATTCCTCAAAGCCCGGTTTGGCGACTGGATGACACATAAAATATACACTTTTATTTCCGACGGTGGAATACAGGAAGAAGTTTCCCAGGGCGCCGGACGCATTGCAGGGCACTTGGGGCTGGACAATCTGATCATGTTCTATGACTCCAATGATATTCAGCTTTCCACAACCACCGATGCGGTTTCTACTGAAGACACCGCGAAAAAATACGAAGCCTGGGGATGGAACGTGATGACTATTGACGGAAATAATCCGGAACAAATCCGGGAAGCATTGAAAAGCGCCGGAGCAGAAACAGAAAGGCCGACACTCATTATCGGGAAGACAATTATGGGGAAAGGCGCCGTTACCGATTCGGGAGAAAGTTTCGAACATCAGGTTTCAACCCATGGCATGCCACTGTCAGGCGCCGGTGCATCATTTGCCGGAACCATCAAAAACTTGGGTGGCAATCCCGAAAATCCATTCGTAATTTTTGACGACGTGAAGGCCGTTTATGCCAGCCGTAAAGAGGAGCTCATCAGTGCTGCCAAAGAAAGAAAAGCAGCACAGGCAAAATGGGAGGCTGAAAATCCGGAACTTGCAACAAAATGGAACCGGTTTTTCTCTGCTGAATTGCCGGAATTTGATTTTTCTGCCATCGAACAGAAAGCGAACAACGCTACCCGCGCCGCATCGGGTACGGTGATGGGCGCCATGGCTGGAAAAATTGAAAATCTGATTGTAGCTTCTGCTGACCTTTCCAACTCCGACAAAACCGACGGATTCCTGAAAAAAACCATTTCATTCACCAAAGACGACTTCAGCGGCTCTTTCCTGCAGGTTGGCGTGAGTGAGCTCACCATGGCCTGCATTGCCAATGGAATGGCTCTGCATGGCGGCGTGATTCCGGTTTGCGGAACTTTCTTCGTGTTCTCAGACTACATGAAACCGGCAGTCAGGCTGGCGGCGCTCATGGAGCTTCCGGTGAAATATGTGTGGACACATGACGCATTCCGCGTTGGCGAGGATGGGCCAACTCACCAGCCGGTGGAGCAGGAGGCGCAAATCCGTCTGATGGAAAAACTCAAAAACCACAGCGGCGGCAACAGCATGCTGGTACTTCGTCCTGCCGATGTCAATGAAGCCACTGTTTCCTGGAAAATGGCCATGGAAAACACAAATACGCCCACCGCATTGATTTTATCCCGGCAAAACATTCAAAACCTGCCGGTGGAAGGCGATGCCTATCAATCGGCGCTGCAAACCGAAAAAGGCGCCTACGTTGTGATGAAGCCTGATGGCCAGCCTGATGTGGTGCTTGTGGCAAGCGGTTCGGAGGTTTCCACGTTGGTGGAAGGCGCAAAACTGCTTGGCGAACGCGATGGACTGAAAGCGCAGGTCGTTTCTGCACCGTCCGAAGGATTGTTCCGCAACCAGTCCGAAGAATACCAGAAGAGTGTTCTCCCAGCCGGAGTTCCCCGCTTTGGACTCACCGCCGGATTGCCCGTAACGCTTGCCGGATTGGTGGGCGAAAACGGTAAAATCTGGGGGATGGACTCATTCGGTTATTCAGCCCCCTACAAAGTGCTGGATGAAAAAATGGGCTTTACCGCCGAAAATGTATATACTCAGGTAAAAGAACTGCTGAAATAATTTCAATTCACGAAATTTCAGCTGTGAAGCCTATCAAAAGAGAACATTCGGAAGGATGTTCTCTTTTGGTTTTTATCCCGCAACTTTTTGAGTTCTTTTTTTTATCGGTTCTTCGGGCTTTTTGGAGATTGCTGTTCTTTCAAATAACATTGAATCAATTTTTTCATTCAATGTGCGAGTATTCCAGTTTTCAATTCTGATCATTTGAATATAAAACTCTCGTTTAAGTTCATCGTCCAAGTAAATTACTGTCCGAAAATGAGTCCAGCTTAATTGTCTACACTCAATGCGTAGAGAATCTCTTTATCGGGGAAAGTCTCCGCAAAGCGTAGACAATGTCTGAGATGTTGTTCGCTCCAACCTTTTCCGAATTCTTGTGTCAATTCAATTGAAAGCCCTTTTACAACTTCTTTTCCATATTCGGCACGTTTATTCTCAAGTATTTCATTATTTACTCGTCGCCCAATATTCCAATATAAAATTGTAGTTGCAGCATTAACAGCAACTGCAACCGTTTGTCTTGCTTCTTTAATCAAAAGTTTGATTTCAGAAAACAGGCTATTGATATTTTCCAGTTTATTGTCCATTCCCCAAAATTAACAATATCATGGTTATGAATTATTTTAAAAATTTGAAATCCTGTCATTCAATTTTTTATCAATTTCATCAATATTCAGTGGAAATTCTTGAATCCAGTTTTCAATAATTTTCCTGTCAATTAACTCAATATTATTTTGTTTCGCTAAATCAATGGCGGTTTGATTAAAGAAACTATTTGTAATTACCTGCGGGATAAAATCACGCTGATATTTATTCCTGTATTCTGGAAGTGCATAATTTATTTCCTGACCTGAATTTATTCCTAATGTGGATGTACTTTGCTTAACCTGAATTAAAAAATTGCGATTCTCATTAAAATGAATAATATCAGCACCTTTATCATTTGACTTTGGTGTTAACCAGGTATTTCCTTCAAACCTTTTTTCAAGAAGCAAGGCAGTTGCAGCTTCAAAAACCAATGGTTGTAATTTATCCAACGATTCAATACTTTTAAGAATAACAGATGTTTTTTCTGACCCATCAACGCTCATTGCAATTACAAAATCTTCTTTATTAATCTCAATTTGTTCTGTTGGGAAAAGAGTACTTGTTGCTAAATGAGATTTTCTACCCAAAAGTTCATCTAAAACAATATCGAATGTTTTTATTTCATTATTTGGTGCGACTGCCAATGGATAATAAACTTTTACAGGTTTTTGTTGCCCAATTCTGTAAGCTCTATCAGTTGCTTGTTGTTCTTTTGCTGGATTCCAATGTCTTGTATAATGAATTACGTGATTGGCTTCTGTAATATTTAACCCAAATCCAGCAGCAACCGGAGACATGATAATTACATTAAATCCATTTTTCTTTTGGTATTTATCTATTTCTTGTTGCCTTGATAGTTTTGAACTATTCGTTTTTGCAATACTTGTTGGAGTTTCGCCATTAATAATTGAAGGAGTGATAGAAAAATTTTCAATTACAATTCTTCGTAAAACTCTCTGCATTGATTTATTTTCAGTAAATAAAATGACTTTTTCTTCCAGCTTGTTTATTTCAGACAGAATTGAAATCACTTTTTTCAATTTAGCGGACGAATTTATTAGTTCAGTTGAACTAAAATTCTCTAATTGATAGTGTTTTAAATAAGGATGGTCTGAGATGCTTCTTAAATTAAAAATACCCTGAAGAACTGGATTTGTATTGTCACTATTTTCTTTTAACTGTTCAATATTTACTAATTCGTTTTGATAAATACCATATTGCTCCGGTGGCATTTCTTCCCTAAATTTCAAATAATCAATTGTTGGCAAGTCTTTCGCAACATCGGTTTTCATTCTCCTCATTAAAGTATAACCAATTTTACTCCTTAGATTTTCAGACAATTGACCAAAGTCAGTATCTTCTTTTTTCAATGGCTTTTGAAATTGATTTGAGAATGATTTTGCATTTTCCAATAAACCGGGACTGCAAAAATCAACAATACACCACAAATCCATTAATGTATTTTCGACAGGTGTTCCGGTCATAGCAATTTTGAATTTTGCTTTTAATCCTTTTGCAGCATTTGTTACAAATGTTCCGGGAGTTTTTATTTTTTGGGCTTCATCAAGGATAATTATCCCCCAATTGATTAATCCAAGCGGTATTTGTTGTTTCCGCAGTGTTTCGTAAGTGGTTAGAAAAATTGCCTTGTCATTTAGATTGCGTATGGTTTTTTCTTTATTGCTGGGAATAATATAATTTTTTACATCATCTCCCCAAAGCGTTCTTACTTTCAGATTAGGATTTGGAAAGAACTTTTGATATTCATTTTGCCAATTTTCTAATAAGGAAACCGGAGCTACAGCCAAAACGGGTTCATTATTCCCTCTTTGAACAAACCATTCAATGAAATATAGAACTTGCAAGGTTTTCCCAAGTCCCATATCATCAGCCAGCAGAACACCAGGCAAGGAATAAGGCGGACTGGATAATGTTTGTAACCAAGCAATGCCATTCTTTTGATGGTCTTTGAGTTTTATTTCTTTTGATAAATTTGTGATTGACTCAAAATTATATTTTACATCTGAAATTGGCAGAGTTGCTTCCGAATATTCATCTTGGTCCGTATTCTCTTTTATTATCAATACTTTCGTTTGAGATTCGGATTTACCCTGTTCCTTTACCTCATCGATTATAGGTTTTTTTGGAGATTTTAATTGTTTCTCTGCATTTTCGATAATCGGTGGAATAAAAGCGATGTCTAACTTTTCTCCTTTAAACTCCAGCATTTCTTTTCCATTTGCTTTGCTGTCATTGAATAAATTTTTTAGTTCATTCAATTCTTCATCGTTTTTAATACTTATAAGGCGAGTTCCTTCTTTCTTATTTTCGATTACAATTCCCGGAATCCATTGAGATTTATAAGGACTTATAAAAGGATAAAATTTTGGTTTGTAAATGCCCAGTTCTAAAACTCTTTCACCGAACTCGTCTAAATCAATTAAATCAGTATCCCAAAATTTTGTAGGAGAATTATAAATATCGTTTATTTCACCTGAGTTGAATAAATTTTTCTTTTTAAGTTTTGATAGCTCCGTTGCAACACTGTTCCCGCTTTCATTTGTGTTTTCATCAATAACAACTCTGACTTTTCTATTTTCCTCCTTAAAACTGTATTCGGGTTTTACTCTCGGAAATATTTCAAATGTTTTTTGAAATTTCTTATTGTCAATTTTATCAATAATTGGTTTTAATCGAAATTTATCTTTTGCAACTTCTTCAACCTCAATTTTTATTTTTTCAGGTGTAACAATTTCTGTGTCAACAAGAATTTTTGAAAGCACTGCATTTGCGTTGGCTGCTAATTCCTGAATTTTTGAAATCGATTTTAAAACATCATTAGAATACGCAAATTCTTTTAAGTTTATAGATTCTAATTCTTCGATTAGCTTGAATTGATTTGAATTTAAAAGATACTCGGATTTGTTTTTTAAATAACCTCCAATTCTCTGTTCCTGATTAAATAAGACATTTCCAGAACCATTTTCATGTGCAAAATCCTGAAACGAATATTTTAGTTTCAAGTTCAAGTCCTTTAAACCACTTCCAATTATATCAATAAAAATATCGAATGGGTAAGGCTCTGGCAGCTGTAGTGTAGAATATTCAAACTCATCCAATTGATTTAAGTCTTCATATAAAATGACAACAATTTTATTATTCTCAATTGATGCAGTACCGTTTACAATTAAATCATTGATAACGTTAAAAATCGTTGGATTATTAATGTGATTTAACCAATCGTCATAAATAACTTTATCACCATTGATTCCAATAACTTTGATGGAGATATTTTTATTTGAATAATTTGTTTTAAGCATTGAAAATTAGTTGATTATTTGTATTTCCACCAAGCATCTTTTTTAGAAGAATATGTATAACCCGGAAGTTTCGTTTTGCTCCAATACAATGTTTTACTTTCCCAAAAAATATCTTCATTTTTATTTGAATAATCATCTTGATTAATTGCACCTGAATCTAAAACTGAATTGAGATAATATTTATTCATCCAAACATCAACTCTGTTTTCCCAATAACCTTGATGTGTTATTCTACCTTCTTCATTTAAATCAACGTATCCAGGAGTTTTAGAATTTTTACAAGCATAATCATATTTAGACCAAATTTTTAAATCCTCCATACCACTAATTGAATTTAGATTGACCCGAAAATTTTTACGCTTGTATATGTACAAAGCCCCTGTATCTGTAAATTCAACAAAAACAAAATTTTTTGAATATATTATTAAGGCACTTGTACTCTGCGTTCTTCTGGTAATTTTGTAACGCGAATCAACATATTTTGACACACTTTCAATATTTTTTAGATATTGATAATTACCTCTGCTTCCGCTAAATTTAATATCATCTATTTTGTCAATAAATCTTAACCAATACTTTTTTCTTCTTTCATCCTGAACAAGTTTTTCAAAGAAGACCTTTATAAAATGCTGGTTTAAAAGAATGTTTAACTTTTTTCTTGCTGACTCAATGCTTTCTTCTTGCATTCTAGATAATCCATCATATCTCCAAAGATGTGCTTTTATTGGGTCACCAACCATTGACACGGTTTGGTTTTTTACAATATCAATGGTCTGGTTGAATTTATTTGAATTGATAATTTGCGAACAAGAAATAATAGTGACTTTTTTGTTATTGTGTTTTTGTAAGAAGCTATAAATAGAAACTGTTATTTCGGTTGTAATTATTTTTTCATCAATTTTTTCAATATAGTTGTAGATGACGGATGAAAAGTATTCATACACCAAAATTGATTCTTTTTGCTTTAGTATTATGTGTGCACCGCTAATCAATTTTTTATATTTGATTAAATTAATTGCAAATTCTTTAGGGGAGTCTTTATTTAGAAAAAAACTAATAATTCGAGTTACACCTAAAATATCCTTTCTGTTTTTATCATAAGCGTTACATTTAGACTTGAGTAGCTCTGTCAATAACTCACGTTGGGTTTGAAATACAAGTAAGTTGTTCCAGTTTTTCAAAAGAATATGCCATAAACTAATAATAAACGAATCTTTCCATTTACCCAGAATTAAATTCCTTGCAATTCCAAACTTTTCCGAAAATAGGATTATTTCACTACCGTTTTCAGGCTTATAATCCAAAGCATATACAAGAACTCTAGTGTCTCTTTTGCTAAAAAGAGAAAAAAGATGCTGGTATTCTTTGTTGCTTTCCTTGTAAAACAAAAAGTACACATCTTTAATTAACTTTTTCTCAGGTAACTTGTTTCCATCTGGCAATCTTTCAGATAATTCTTTTAATTGGCGAATTGAAATATTAACAATACTTTTAGTTTCACTTGAAAAAACATGCTTTGCCGCATATTTCATTTCAGAAAAATTAAGATGCCATTTTAATATTTCTTTAGTATTCTGCATATCTGAGCATTTCTCTGATTTGCTTTTCAGCATCGGTTTTTATCCGAAATTCAACACGCCTGTTTTGTCTTCTTCCTGTTTCCGATTCGTTTTCCGAAATTGGTTTCACAGATGAAAGTCCGTTTGCTGTCGTCCGGTCTCTTGTCCATTCAAAAACATCGGGCTGTAACATCTTTAAACAGAATCTCAATACAGACCTTGTTCTATCCTGTGATAGTTTCATATTATAAAAATATGATTCATCCGCATCCATTCCATTTCTTCCCTCAATTGAAGTGTGTCCTTCAATTCTTATTTCTTCAATGTGGTCAATATATTTTTCCTCTCGCAAAACACTAATATAACGCGGAAAAAAATCGCTTAAGATGTTTAAAAAAGTTGATTTAAGTTTAGAATCGCCGACATCAAATAATACATCTGGCTCTTTAAACCTAATGGTTAATGTAGAATCGATTTCAGCTTGCCATAATGCCAAGTCGGATCCAAATTCTTTATATAAATCATTATAAAGTTCAATTTGTAATTCTTTATATCGTTCAGCAACATCACTTTTACTATCAAATTCTTCCTGTAGTTTTAACATTGTCCCAATAAGTAAAAGCACGAAAATAAGTAATAAAGCAGCCATTAGGTCTCCCGTTGAAAGACCAAACTGATTGTTATCTTCTATCTCTAATTTCTTTTTATTCATTTCCTTCTTGTTAATTTCTCAATCTGTTCGGTCAACTCTTCAGCGATATCATTTAAACCTGAAACATTATTCTCCAATCCTTGATGTGCTGCGTTTAATACGGTTGAAAATTGTTTTAAATATTGATTTAAGTTTTCTGAGGTAGTTTTTTGATAATCTTTAAGTCCAGCCTGGATCTGGTCAAAAATGCCTGAAAGCCCATTTTCAATTGTCACAAAACGAGCCGAATATGTTTCTGAAATATCTTTGGTTTTTTGAAGAGTTTCTTGTTGGTAAGTCAATAATTTATTATTTCGTTCAACATAATTACTTATACTTTTTCCAAAATCTGAAACAGATGTTTTCAAATTGGTTGAAATTTGAGTAAGTGATGTTGAATTTGTTTCAAACTTGTTTGAAATGCTTTCAATTAATTGAACAACAATCTTTGATTTCAGGATCATAGATTCAAACTGTTGATTAACCAAACTGTTTTCTTTTAATGTTGCCTTTATTTCGTCATTGATTTGAGATACTTGTTTGATATTGTCTTTCTGCGTTGAAAGCAATAACTCCATGTGGTCCTGAATATCTTCTACTGTCGATTTGTATTCATTCGTAGCAGTTGAAAACGCTTCACGATTTTGTTTATTAATTTCAGCGGCTTCAATCTTTGATTGTTCAATGTTCTTAATAACAGTTTCTTTAAGTGTTTCAATAACTTCTGTTACCTGTAAAGTAATGTCTGCCATTGAATTTGGAATACCAATCAGCGATTCTGAAACTACGGTTAGCCTTGTTGCCAAGCTTTCCATTTCCTGTTTCGTATCTTCGGTGATTGTGTTCTTGAAATCATCCATCATCAATTTCATAGAGTCCGCCAAACGTTGAACTGCATTCTCAATTACTTGTGTGCCTGAATCTTGTTTTATGGTTTTTAAATCCTCCAAGACAGGAACAAGTTTTTCTTCAATTAATTGACTAATTTGTAGATTGTTATCCGCAACCAGCTTTTCCATAGCTAATTCAATGCTTGTGCCTAAATCGTCAGAGAAAGTTTGAAGTGAAGTAGTTTGTTTTACCGATTCTTCTAAAAGTTGTCTGAAAACATTTTTGGGCAGTTGTTTTCCTTGGTCAGTATCTGCAACCAAGTATTCATTGAATAAATCATTTATAATCTTCTTTTGTTTTTCCTGTTGGAAAATTTCAAATTGTTCCTCCTCTATTTTATTTTCACTATCCAAAATCAGACATAAATCTTGAATTCTCCTTGTAATATTCGACTGCCATAATTTGAAAATGTTGGTAAAAATCAAAGAAAGTCCCATTCCCCAAATTGATGAAACAAATGCAGTTCCCATTCCAGAGAGTAGGTTATTGATACTGTTTTTAATTGCATCGGTTGTTTCAAAGTTAGAATCTGCTATTCCATAGGTTAATCCTACAAAAGTTCCAAGAATTCCAAGTCCAATTAAAGTATTAGAAACATTGTTGATGACCCTAAGATTCAGTGTTGCCAAAAGAATATTTTGTTCATTGAAATAATCCTCTGAAAATTCCTTTGTTTTTCTTACCTCTCCGTAATAAATAAATGAAGATTCATATGCTTTCCAAATCTTTCCAATTTTTTTATGTGTTTGAAGACTGGTTTTTTCGATACTTTTTTTAATCGCACGAAGTTTAAATAAGAGATAAATTATTGCAATTGAGAATATTGCAATTAAAGCAATTACCCAATAAGCAGTGAGGATATTTTCGTTAAAAATTTCTTTAGCCAAGAAAGGAAAAAGCCTGTCTATGAATTTCATTGTTACGGTTTATTTCAAGGGTAGATAAATTGTACTCTTTTGCAAATTTTGGTTAGCGCTTTAGATTGTGCGATTTGCAAATGTGTGCGGGATTCTCCAATTGCCCTCAAGGGCAGAAGCGGGTCGACAAAAACAAAATTCTTACATTTAGTCATTCTATTAATTTTTGGTTTATTTCTCCTTGCAATGTTTCAAATTTCCAGTTTCTATTTCTTATTTAAGCCTGACTATTAACGGCTAAGTATATGAAGCGGTGGCGATTAGGTGCACTTACTTTTCGCATACCGATAAACTAAATTAAAGTGCTAAGTGGTTTAAATAGACGTACAACGCCACTGATTTATATACAATGTTGAACTTAACCTCACTGACGTTCGGTGGTTTTTTGGGCCACCGAAAACCA
>CAZVAD010000046.1:0-19261 GCA_964624645.1 uncultured Mariniphaga sp. | reverse complement strand
GGGTTCCATAAATCAGCCTTTTTTTCATTCAGCAATGAAGGGTCGCTCGCCACCAGCAACTGAAAAGCTTTCTGCTCCGTTCCGTTTTCCGGACTGCTGATTTTCCAGTTGAAGCGAGGGGTTGTTTTATCAATCCCTAACGGATTGTTCAATCCTTCGCAACGAAGGTCATAAACTTTCAGGTGATTTTTAGAAGTGCAGCCACTGAACAGCAGCAGCAGAAAAGCAAAAGAGATAATGTGAATACGTTTCATAGAAAATGATTTAAACTTTTAAATGAATTTTTGAATCTGTTCAATTACCGGTTAAACCGGTCGGTCAGCCATTGGTAAACGGTTTCTCTCATTTCGGGTGAAAAGCGGTTGATATCCTTCGGAGTATCCAACTGAAGGTTTTCTTCCGACTGATACAATGTATAAATTTCTGCCGCCTGCCCGATGCACTGCCTGACATCCACGGAATGAGCATCCTTGTCAGATTCCGGGGCAATGACAAGCACCGGGCGCGGCGCTATGGCTGCTATAATCGCATTGAAATCCACCGGAATATGCGCTTCGCTTCCCACAAAAAAGCCCAATCTCGGCTGCAGTCCGTGAAGATGCGAAAAAGTCCGAATTCCTTCAGTTCCTCTTTCGGATGTGTTGGTGCGCATCGGTGTGAAACCGGCAACGGAAACTGCTGCGGCAATCCGGTTATCGAGTGCCGCCGTATATAATCCCGCCATCGCCCCCAGCGAATAGCCGGCAACAATAATCCTCTCACTGTCAATAAAATCCATATTGGAAAGCGCTTCCACAGCGCCCCGGGTGTCGGCAACCATTTTGCCAAGTTTTGACCAGTGGGGATACCGCTCATAAAAGTGCGTTCCCTCCTCAATACGGTTCCCGAATCCAATCAGATCGAAGGTAAAAACTGCAAATCCCCTCTCTGTGAGCGAGTGCAAAAGTTCTTCAACCCGGTGATAGGAATTGAACCCTTTGGAATAATCGTATTCATGCAGATAAATCACCACCGGAAGGTTCATATTTTTTGGCTTTCCGGAATCATTGAGCGGATAGTACAGATACCCAAACAGTTGGTCGCCAAAGCCATGATAGGGACTGACCGGCATAACGCCCATTGTTTTATTTCCTTTGGGGCGGCTGAGAAAACTGCCAAAACCGGCTTCCCCTCCTCCCGCCATGCGCAGGCTTCCCGGTCCGGGATTGGTTACCCCGGGCGGTTCGTCTCCCAATATCCACCGGATATTTTTTTGAATCTCTTTTTTCTGAACTTCCCAGCTTTCTGATGAAAAACCTTTGAAACCGTCCGCTTCCGCTTTTGGAAAATCGAGTGGATTAACATGCTCTTTGCTGCGTTTCTTCCATTCCTCAAAGGAATAGCTGCAATAAAGCTTGTTTTCGGGCTGATGGTCGTTCCGCTTAAAAACATAGTCGAAGAAATCAATGTATTCCTCCATATCCTTTGCATTGACACTGTGCAGTCCATGGCGCGACCTGATGGCCACATTGTTTTCGGCATTCAGAAAGCGGTAAACTTTTTTACTGGCCAGGAATGCCTGTTCAATTCCCCAGATATTGCTGGCGCCCTCTGAAAGAGCAGTGCTCAGCATAAGTCCGCGCGGCGCGATAAGCGCCATAAATGAGTTCTGGTCAACCGGGAGCTTGTGCTCCCTCCCGATAAAAAAACGCAGTCTCGGATGCAACCAGGAGGGCCGGGCGCTGGCAAGCAACGCAATATCTTCAATGTCAAAATTTTGTGATGTGTAACGCCAGGGCACCTCTGCACCGGTGCCTCCGCTGCTTGGGACGCATGCGGCAATCCGCTCGTCAAAGGCGGCAGCCATGAGCGAAGTTTTACCGTTGCGCGAGTGGCCGGTGAGTGCAATTTTTTCCTTGTCCACTTCAGGCAGCGTAAAAAGATAGTCCACAGCTCTTGAAGCGCCCCACGCCCTGCGCATCAACCGGGTGAAATCATATTCCCCCGACCAGATTTCTGCGTATTTCTCCGTGTCATCCTTTGAATCGGCGCCGGCATATATGCACCCGATATAGCCCCGCCGCACAGCGACTTGCGCCCATTCCCGGTGGTTCCACTGGGTCAGGAAAACGGGAAAGGGTCCTTTCCCCGGCGGAAGCATCAGTTCAAGAGTGAGTTTTGCCCGGCGCTCCGGGCCGAAAGAGAGTTCAACCAACCGCAGAAGCACATCCCCATCCATTCTTTCATGCAGAATTTCAGCTTCCAGATTATCAGGTGCCGGCGGAAAGGTTCCCGTGATATAATGCTGCAACTGCTCTTTCAGCCACTCCCGTTTCTCCTGCCATTGCTCCGGAGTTTCAACCGGAATATTCCACACGCCTTCATCAATGACCAGCGGGTCGGGCAAAAAGGGCAGCGACGGCATCCGGTCAAAATCGGGCGGAAGCTCGCCGGTTCGCTCAAGCCAGTCAACAAATGTCCTGTCCGTAAAAGAGATCCTCCCCCGGACATCAAACGAGCTGTCTTCATTCAGCTGATCGGGCGGCAGCACTTTCAGAATCAACTCCAGGTTCTCTCTTTGTTTTGATTCATCCGGTGTTCCGGGAATCCTGCCCTTCACCGGATAATCCCCTGCCCTGACACCGGAGGGGGAAAATAACAGAATGAAAACAAGCAACTTCAATGATTTTTTTAAAACAGAAGAAAAACGAAAAACACCGGTGGATGAAATTTTCCTGTACATAACTTTTTGCTAAATAATTTCCTGCAGGTTTATTGATAATTTCGGATAATATACGCTCCCAAAGAAAAAATCTTTCCCTAAAGAAAAATAAATATCCTTACGAATCAAAATATTAAAACATGATTTTCCGGTGAAATGAATCAGCGGCAGTAATATCTCCGAAAAATACTCAAATTATCAAAAAAAGCCGGCACAACGGCGCAGGTCAGCCTATTCACACATTAAACCTGAAGTGCATCAGATCGCCATCCTGAACGATATATTCTTTGCCTTCAATGGCAATTTTTCCGGCCTCCCGGCAGGCATGTTCTGAGCCTAACCGGATATAATCATCGTATTTGATGACTTCCGCCCGGATGAATCCTTTTTCAAAATCGGAATGAATGATTCCGGCAGCTTTGGGGGCTTTGGTGCCTTGCACAAATGTCCATGCCCTGGTTTCGTCAGCTCCGGTTGTGAAAAATGTCTGCAACCGGAGCAGCCTGTAGGCGGAGGAAATCAGCTTGTTCACCCCCGGCTCCTCCAATCCCAGCTCCTCCAGAAAAAGTTGCTTTTCTTCATAGCTTTCGAGCCCGGCAATATCGGCTTCGGTTGAAGCGGCAATCACAAGAAATTCGGCATTTTCATCTTTTATGGCCTCTTTCAGGGCATCCACGTATTTATTGCCTGTTCCGGCTGATGCTTCATCCACATTGCACACATACAAAACCGGTTTATTGGTGAGCAGATAAAAATCTCTGGCAAGCTTTTCTTCTTCATCAGGCAAAATCAATGTGCGGGCAGATTGGCCTTTCTCCAATACGCTTTTGTAGCGCAAAGCCAGTTCATACATTTTCTTTGTTTTGGGGTCTGTACTGTGCTTCGCCTGTTTCTCAAGTTTTTCAATACGGTTCTCAATGGTTTCCAAATCTTTCAACTGAAGTTCGGCATCAATGATTTCCTTGTCGCGAACAGGGTCCACCGAACCGTCAACATGAACAACATTATTATTTTCAAAACATCTGACCAGATGGATGATTGCATCGGTTTCGCGGATATTTCCCAAAAACTGGTTGCCAAGGCCCTCCCCTTTGCTCGCGCCCTTAACCAGTCCTGCAATATCAAGAATTTCCACAGTGGTGGGCACCACGCGCTTTGGATTGTCAATTGCTGCAATCTTAATCAACCGGTCATCCGGAACGGTAATCACCCCCAGATTCGGCTCAATCGTACAAAAAGGAAAATTTGCCGATTGCGCCTTCGCATTCGATAAACTATTGAATAAGGTCGATTTTCCGACATTGGGAAGACCGACTATACCGCATTTAAGAGACATGATTTTCGTTTAAAAATTTTGCGGTGCAAAGGTAATGGAATATTGATTTTTATGATTTTTTTCATTTGAAAAAGAAATTCAGGAAACTTTACATTAACTCCGTGAAAATTCGTTTTATTTTAACAACCGGTAAGATGCTATATATTACATTTGCTTAAAAGAAGCAATAATTGTCAAAACAATTGCTTTTTCAATTTGACAGAATTCGCCCGAAAAGAAAAACCGTAAGCATGCCGGAAAGTTAAATGCAGCAGTCCGGAAACTTATTAAACCTTTCCGGGAACAGCTTGTCTTACAGGTAAATTGCGTGTATGAAAACAGAAAACCAACAGCTTGTTCAAAATTTGAAGCAGGAAAGCACCCGCGAATCTGCTTTTGAGCAGTTGGTGAAAATATACCGTGAACGGTTGTACTGGCACATACGCAAAATCCTTATCAGCCATGAAGATACAGATGATGTTCTGCAAAATACCTTTGTGAAAGTCTGGAGAAGCATTGACGGATTTCGTGAGGAATCTTCCCTTTACACCTGGCTTTACCGGATTGCAACCAACGAGGCGATCACTTTTCTGAATTCCAAAAAGCGCCGGGCAATGCTTCCCATGAATGATGTGAGCGACTACCTCATGGAAAATTTGGCCACCGACCCCTATTTTGACGGAAACGAATTGCAGATGAAACTTCAGCAGGCGGTGCTCCGGCTGCCGGAAAAGCAACGTCTGGTTTTTAACATGAAATATTTTGATGAAATGAAGTATGATGATATGGCAAAAATTCTCAATACATCGGTGGGTGCACTGAAAGCCTCCTATCATCACGCCGTGAAAAAAGTGGAGGAATTTATCCTGAAAAACGATTGAATTTGTGATGATTAAACTTTTGTTTATTTGATAAGTCAAACATGCAAATTTGCCATAATGAGTAATTTAAAAAAGATAGCGCCCAAATTATCGAAAATAAAAAAGGAGCTGCCGTTTGGCGTTCCCAAAAACTATTTCGATGATTTTTCAGCAAGGCTCCACCAAAGGATAGAAGCTGAAAAATACCCGGCATCTCCAATACAAAATCCGGTAATCAGATACCTGAAGCCGGTTTTGGGGCTCGTGGCCAGCTTTGCGCTGATTTTTATGTTGGTTTACTGGCCGATAAAAACATTTATGCCCCGCATGGTAAAAACGAATACCTATATAGAACAATCATCAAACGAAGATATTTATCTTTCATTCCTGGAAGAACTGGACGAAAACTCATTCTTTTCCCTGCTGCATGAAGCGGGCAACAACGGTGAAACAGCAACTGCCGGATTCAATGATGAAGAGTTGCTGAGTTACATAAGCTCCAATGTTTCTGATTATGAGATTTATATTTATGCTGAAAATTAAAATTTTGAGGAAATGAAAAAAATAATAACATCATCACTTTTTGTCATTCTTTTTGCGGTTGCGGCATCGGCTCAGCCAAAAGAGTTCAACCATGCAGAAAGATGGGAAAAATTCCAGTCGGAGAAAGTGGCCTTTCTCACTTCCAAACTGGAACTGACCCCCGAAGAGGCTCAAAAGTTCTGGCCCGTCTATAATCAGATGGAAAAAGAACGGTGGGAAGTGCAGAAATCAAGGCGCGAAATGGAAGAGCGCGTACTCAGCGCTGAAGAAACCATGTCGGACATTAAAATAAGACAACTGACCCGTGAATTTGCAGGAAACATGCAAAAGGAGGCCGATATTCTGACAAACTACAATGAAAAACTTCTGGAAGTTCTTCCTCCGCGAAAAGTATTGAAACTCTACAAGGCGGAGAATGAATTCAGGGTGTATATGATTAAAAAATTCAGAAATGAAAAGAGAGAAGGGAAATAATACAGTGACAGAAAAAAGGTAGTTTAAAAAAGACAGGCGATTTTCACCTGTCTTTTTTCTTACAATGATTTAAACCATTCCTGGAAATATTTTCCAACAACCGGGGTTTCTTTTTTCTCTCCCTGAATGGAACCAATCAGGCTCAAAATCCAGAACACGAACACCACGATGTTTAGAATCCAGCCAATAATTGGAATAAACATCAAAATAAGGCTTAAAAGAAACAGGCCCAAAAGCTGACGAATGTAAAAGCTTGCAAATTCGTCCTTCTCACTGCTGTTCAATACGAGCGCTATTATCCAGCCTATCCAGTAAATATGGGCGACAATAGCTTTTGTTTTTCCATCCATACTTTTTAACAATTTTAAGGTTCGGCTTAAAAGTAGGCAAATAAAAACACATAAGCACAAAATCCTTTATGAATTTTTCCAAAAGACCGGATTTTACCCCGAAAGCAATCCAATTGCAGACAAAACAATCCGTTTATTAATTTTTATTAATAAAAACACGCTTTTATTTTCATTTTAAAAAATTATTTCAATATTTGCAGTGAATTGTAAGTAAAAACATGAAAGTACAGAACAACATAGCTTCTCTCATTCTCCTTATTGGTATTATTCTTCTAATTCCGAAAAGGTGAGAATGGTGTGTTGTTAAATAATACAAAAAAGCGGGATAGCCATTCTCAAAAAAAGAGAATGGCTTTTTTTTTAGGTTTAACAAAAAAGAACGTAATAATGAGCGACAGACTTTTCATTTTCGACACGACCCTGCGCGACGGCGAGCAGGTTCCGGGATGCCAGCTGAATACTGTGGAAAAAATTGAGGTTGCCAAAGCGCTGCAGGAGCTGGGTGTTGATATCATTGAAGCCGGTTTTCCCATTTCAAGCCCGGGGGATTTCGAATCGGTGGTGGAGATTTCAAAAGCGGTGACATGGCCAACCATCTGCGCCCTGACCCGCGCAGTGCAAAAGGATATTGACGTTGCCGCCGATTCGCTGAAATATGCAAAGAAAAAGCGCATCCACACCGGCATCGGAACTTCCCCTTTCCATATCAAATACAAGTTTAACTCAACGCCCGAAGAAATTCTTGAGCGCGCGGTGGAGGCTGTAAAATATGCGAAAAAATATGTGGAGGATGTGGAGTTTTATGCTGAGGATGCCGGACGGACAGATAATGAATACCTTGCCAGAGTGATTGAGGCTGTCATCAAAGCCGGCGCCACCGTGGTGAATATTCCCGACACCACCGGATATACCCTGCCCTACGAATTTGGCGAAAAGATCAAATACCTTATGGACAATGTGAAAGGCATCCACAAAGCGGTCATCTCCACGCATTGCCACAACGACCTGGGCATGGCAACAGCAAATACAATTTCAGGAATCATCAACGGTGCGCGGCAGGCAGAAGTAACCATCAACGGAATCGGGGAACGCGCCGGAAACACTTCGCTTGAAGAGGTGGTGATGACATTGAAAAGCCGCTATGCTGTTCTGGGCATCGAAACCGGAATCAACACAAAACATATCTACAATACCAGCCGGCTGATTTCAAGATTAATGAATATGCCCGTGCAGCCAAACAAAGCCATTGTCGGGCGGAACGCGTTTGCACATTCATCAGGAATTCATCAGGATGGCGTATTGAAATTCCGGGAAAATTATGAAATCATTGACCCCGCAGATGTGGGAATCAATGAATCATCCATCTTGCTCACTGCCCGGAGTGGCCGTGCTGCCCTGAAGCACCGGCTCGAACTGCTCGGATTTGATCTGTCTCAGGAGAAGCTGAACGAAGTTTATGAAAGATTCCTGAAACTTGCCGACAAGAAAAAAGATATCCGCGATGATGATATCGCTTTGCTGGCAGGCGATGCAACCCATCACGAACGCCGCATAAAACTGGACTTCCTGCAAGTGCTTACCGGAAAAAGCCTCACCCCCATGGCAATCATCAGGCTGAATATTGCAGGCGAAATTTTTGAAGCCACATCTTCCGGCAACGGGCCTGTGGATGCAGCCATCAAGGCGGTTAAACAAATTATCCGCAGACAGGTTACTATTGAGGAATTTCTTGTTCAGGCCATCACGCGCGGCAGCGATGATATTGGAAAAGTGCACATGCAAATTGAATATGATGACATGATTTATCATGGTTTCGGCGCACATACCGATATTGTTACCGCATCAGTGGAAGCTTTCCTCGATGGGGTAAACAAGTTGCCCGTAACAGAGAATTAAATATTAAAAAAGTATAAACACAGCGTATATTAATAATATGGAACCGAAAACTCTTTTCGATAAAATTTGGGATGCCCACGTGGTTAAAAAAGTAGATGGCGGCCCCAATGTTTTATATATCGACCAGCATTTAATTCATGAAGTAACCAGTCCGGTTGCCTTTCTGGGATTAAAAAATCGCGGACTGAAAGTGTTCAGACCCGGACAGACCACAGCCACACCTGACCACAACGTCCCGACAGAAAACCAGCACCTCTCCATCAAGGACGAATTGTCGCGCCATCAGGTGGAGATGCTGAAAAGAAACTGCACGGAGCATGGGATCATTTACCATGAGCTTCAGAGCGATGCGCACGGAATTGTGCACATCATCGGCCCCGAACTGGGCATCACCCAGCCGGGACTGACCATCGTCTGCGGCGACAGCCACACTTCCACTCACGGCGCTTTTGGTGCCATTGCGTTCGGTATCGGAACCAGTGAAGTGGAAATGGTGCTTGCCAGCCAAAGCATCATGCAGCCCAAGCCCAAAAAAATGCGGATTACCATCAACGGCGAACTGAAAAAAGGGGTGACAGCAAAAGACATCGCCCTGTATATTATTTCTCAAATTTCAACCAGCGGCGGCACAGGCCATTTCATCGAATATGCAGGCACAACCATCACGGGACTTTCCATGGAAGGAAGGATGACACTCTGTAACCTGAGTATTGAAAGCGGCGCCCGCGGCGGCATGATTGCCCCGGATGAGACCACAATAAACTATGTAAAAGGAAGAAAGTTTGCTCCCAAAGGGGAAGAGTGGGACAAGGCGGTTGCCCGCTGGCGCAAACTCAAAAGCGATGAGGATGCGGTTTTTGACACGGAATACACTTTCAGCGCCGATGATATTGAGCCTATGATTACCTACGGAACAAATCCGGGAATGGGCGTGGGAATCACAAAAAGCATCCCCACAACCGAAAACATGAACGGAAGCGACAAAAGCACTTTCCTGAAATCGCTGCAATACATGGGCTACTCCGAAGGAGAGCGCATGTTGGGGAAAAAAGTGGATTACGTCTTTTTGGGCAGCTGCACCAACGGACGGATTGAAGATTTCCGCACTTTTACAGGTTTCATCAAGGGAAAGAAGAAAGCGGAAAACATCACCGCATGGCTTGTCCCCGGCTCAGTGCAGGTGGAAAGACAGATTCGTGCCGAAGGGCTGGACAAAATCCTTGAAGAGGCCGGATTTGAATTGCGGCAGCCGGGTTGTTCCGCCTGTCTGGCAATGAATGAAGATAAAATTCCGGAAGGGAAATATGCTGTTTCCACTTCAAACCGCAATTTTGAAGGCCGCCAGGGGCCGGGAGCACGCACCATGCTGGCAAGCCCGCTTACTGCGGCTGCAGTGGCGGTAACCGGAGTTATCACCGACCCAAGGGAATTTATTTAAACCCTGGCCATCGAAAAAGAAAATTACAAAATGAATGATTCACTTTTAAAAAGATATTCCTATCATCGCATTTTGGCGGAAAGTGAAAAAAATTAAAATATTATGGCATACGATAAATTTTCAATAGTAACTTCTCCGGCAGTGCCGCTGCCGGTTGAAAACGTAGACACCGACCAGATCATACCGGCAAGATTTTTAAAAGCAGTGGAACGCAAGGGTTTTGGCGACAATCTTTTCAGAGACTGGCGCTACAACAGAGATGGCAGTCCCAAAGCGGATTTTCCGCTGAACGATTCGAAATATTCGGGAAAAATTCTGGTGGCAGGAAAAAATTTCGGCAGTGGTTCCAGTCGCGAACATGCGGCATGGGCGATCTACGATTACGGTTTTCGCGTGGTGGTTTCCAGTTTTTTTGCTGATATTTTTAAAAACAATTCGCTGAACAACGGGTTGCTTCCTGTGGTGGTTTCTCCTGAATTTCTGAAGAAAATATTTGACGCCATCGAAAAAAATCCACAGACAGAATTTGAAACCAACCTGGAAAAACAAACTTTCACCATACTGGAAACCGGAGAATCAGCTGAATTTGAAATCAATGCATACAAAAAACATTGCTTACAAAACGGACTTGACGATATTGACTATCTGATAGCCATGAAAGATGAAATTGCTGCTTTTGAAGCCGCCCGATAAAACAAAAAAATGACGAAAAAATCAGGGATACCAGAAATGAACCGGGTTGCCATCATGGACACCACCCTGCGCGACGGGGAGCAGACTTCCGGCGTTTCATTCAGCGACAGTGAAAAGCTGAGTGTCGCCAAAGTGCTGCTTGAAGATTTGCAGGTGGACCGCATTGAGATTGCCTCAGCGCGGGTGTCTGACGGTGAGTTCAAGGGGGCGCAGCGCGTTTTGCGCTGGGCTGCCGAAAAAGGACACCTCAACCGCGTGGAAATTCTGGGATTTGTAGATGATAAAATTTCGCTGCAATGGATTGCCGATGCCGGGGGAAAAGTGCTCAACCTGCTTTGCAAAGGCTCGCTGAAACATGTAACCAGCCAGTTGCGCAAAACGCCGGAGCAACACCTTGCCGACATTAAAAATGTGATTTCCAATGCCGAAGCAATGGGAATCAAGGTAAATATTTATCTGGAAGACTGGTCAAACGGCATGCGCAACTCAAAAGATTACGTCCATTTTCTGGTCAAAAATCTGAGCCGGGAAAAAGTGGAAAGAATCATGCTGCCCGACACGCTTGGAATCCTCGATCCGCAGGAAGCCTATCTGTTTTGCAAGGAGATGGTGGACACCTATCCCGAAACAGCATTTGATTTTCACGCCCACAACGATTATGACCTGGCTGTTGCAAATGTGTTCAACGCCATCAAAGCGGGAATCCGCTGCGTGCACACCACCGTCAACGGGCTTGGCGAAAGAGCCGGAAACGCTCCGCTTTCAAGTGTAATCGCCATTCTCCGGGATCACCTGAAAATGGATATCAGCGTGAATGAAACCCAGCTAAACAAGGTTTCAAAACTGGTGGAACTGTTTTCCGGAATCCGGATTCCGGCCAACAAGCCGCTCATTGGTGAGTTTGTCTTTACCCAGTGCAGCGGAATTCACGCAGATGGAGACAATAAGGATAATCTCTATTACAATGAATTGCTTCCCGAACGTTTCGGCAGAACAAGGCAATATGCGCTGGGAAAGACTTCTGGAAAAGCCAATATTCAAAAAAATCTTGAAGAGCTGGGGATTGAACTCGATTCCGAATCGCTGAAAAAAGTTACCCAAAGAATCATCGAGCTGGGCGATAAAAAAGAGACCGTAACGGCAGAAGAACTTCCTTATATTGTATCCGATGTGCTTCACAATGACCGCATTGAGCAAAAAATCAGGGTGGTCAATTTTTCGGTGAGCTACACCATGGGGCTTCGTCCGGTGGCCAATGTGAGCCTTGAAATCGAAGGCAAAATTTACGAAGAGATCAGCGACGGGGACGGTCAGTATGACGCCTTTATGAAAGCGCTGCGAAAAATATATAAACGGCTGAACAAGTCTTTCCCCAAACTGATTGATTATATGGTTACCATCCCGCCCGGCGGAAAAACCGATGCGCTGGTGGAAACCGTAATCACCTGGAAAAACAGCCGTGAATTTAAAACCAAGGGACTTGACCCCGACCAGAATGCCGCAGCCATCAAAGCCACCATACGGATGCTGAATATCATTGAAAATGAATACAAACCTGTAACCGAAAGTAAAACATCAGCCAAAGACTGATAAAATCACCCTTTGAAAAAGGGGTTTTTGAAAATTTGGCTAATCTTGCATATCACAAAAATAGTATCTGAAATATGAAGTTGAAAATTGCAATTCTTCCCGGCGACGGAATCGGGCCGGAAATTACAGAACAGGCGATGAAAGTTGTAAAGGCAGTCGCTGAAAGATTTCATCACGAAACGGCGTATGAATACGGTTTAACCGGAGCAACAGCCATCGACCAGGTGGGAGACCCCTATCCCGAAGAGACCCATCGACTGTGTATGAATTCCGATGCGGTGCTGTTCGGTGCCATCGGCGATCCGCGCTTCGACAACAATCCTAAAGCGCCGGTGCGCCCGGAGCAGGGACTTCTTGCCATGCGGAAAAAACTGGGGCTGTATGCCAATATCCGTCCGATTGAAACTTTTGAATCGCTGTTGCACAAATCCCCGCTCCGCCGCGAACTGGTCGAAGGAGCTGATTTTGTCTGCATCCGTGAACTCACCGGCGGCATTTATTTTGGCGAAAAGGGAAGAAGGGATAACGGGAATACCGCATACGACACAAATATTTACACCCGTGAAGAGGTGGAACGCATCCTGAAATTAGGCTATGAATTTGCCGCAAAGCGCAACAAAAAGCTCACTGTAGTGGATAAGGCAAATGTGCTGGAAAGCTCACGCCTGTGGCGGGAAATTGCTCAGGAAATGGCGCCGCAATATCCGGATATTCAAACCGAATACATGTTTGTGGACAACGCTGCCATGCAAATCATCCAGTGGCCGAAAAACTTCGATGTAATGGTTACCGAAAACATGTTCGGCGATATCCTGACCGATGAAGCCAGCGTAATCACAGGCTCTCTCGGATTGCTGCCTTCGGCATCCATCGGGCTGCACACCTCGGTTTTTGAACCGGTTCACGGCTCCTATCCGCAGGCTGCCGGAAAAGACATTGCCAATCCGGTGGCCACCATTTTATCGGCTGCCATGATGTTCGAATATGCTTTTAACCTGCCGGAAGAAGGAAAAATCATCCGTAAGGCAGTAGCCGACTCCATGGCAGAAGGTTTTGTAACAGAAGATATTGCAGAAGGAACAGCCCGGAAAACCTCAGCGGTTGGCGATTGGATTGCAGAAAGGATTGGAAAAATTTAAAACTTCTTGAAATATCCCGAACGGGAATTGATTTTAGGAACTGTTCGATGCGAACGGTTCTTTTTTTATTCAAAATTTGATTTATAACTATCTTTGCTCAAATTTTCACCGAATGAAAACCACAGATTCATATTTTCCGCAACTCCACGACATCACCCAGGCAAAAATCACATTGCAGGATGTTGCCATACACACTCCGCTTCAAAAAAACCAGGGATTGTCTGAAAAATTCAAAGCCAATGTTTTATTAAAAAGAGAAGATCTGCAAATCGTCCGTTCCTATAAAATACGCGGCGCCTTCAACAAAATTTCCCAGTTATCCAGGGAAGATATGGAAAAAGGGGTGATTTGTGCAAGCGCCGGAAACCATGCACAGGGTGTTGCCTTTTCGTGCCGGAAACTGAATATCCGGGGAAAGATATACATGCCTGCCACCACTCCCCGCCAGAAAATCAGGCAGGTGGAAATGTTCGGGAAAGACAATGTGGAAGTGGTCTTAACAGGCGACACCTATGATGCTGCGGAACATGCTGCACTTGAAGATAGCCGGAATTCAGGAAGGGCTTTCATTCACCCTTTTGATAATCAGAAGATTATTGAAGGGCAGGCCACAATCGGGCTTGAAATCCTGCAGGATGCCCAGACTTCCGTGGATTACGTCATCATCCCCATAGGCGGTGGCGGACTGGCCGCAGGTGTGGGAAGTTATTTCAAGCAAATCAGTCCGGGCACAAAAATTATCGGCATTGAGCCTGCCGGCGCCGCATCCATGAAAAAATCCCTGGAAGCCGGGAAGGTGGTTGAGTTGGATGAAATTGACAAGTTTGTGGATGGCGCAGCGGTGAAAAAGGTGGGCGAAATTTCTTTTGCAATCTGCCAAAAAGTGGTTGACCGCCTGCTGACCATTCCTGAGGGACGGGTTTGCACAACAATCCTGGAATTATACGACCACGATGCCATCGTCACGGAGCCTGCCGGAGCGCTTTCCGTGGCCGCCCTTGATCTGTTGCGGGATGAAATCAAAGGAAAGAATGTGGTCTGCATCATCAGCGGCAGCAACAATGATATTACACGCATGGAAGAGATAAAAGAGCGGTCGCTGCTTTACGAAGGGCTGAAACACTATTTTATTGTGCGTTTTCCGCAGCGGGCAGGTGCACTGCGCACGTTTGTGGATTGTGTGCTTGGCCCCGGCGATGACATCACCCATTTTGAGTACTCAAAAAAGACCAGCCGCGAAAAAGGCCCGGCGGTGATTGGCATTGAAATTCGGAAAAAAGAAGATTTCACCCCTTTGATTCAGCGAATGGAAGAGAACGGTTTTGTTTATGAATACCTCAATGAAAAGCCCGACTTGTTTCAGTTTCTCGTGTGATTCCTGATCAATATTCCGTTGTAAAATTCTCAGGAAATTTTCCCTGAATCCCTTTTTCACGGTAGAAATCTTTCATCCGCCGGATATCTGCCTGGGGGTCGTCGGTGAGTTCAAACTTTTCCCAGATGGAAATAATTTTTCTGCCCCAGTCGAAACTTCCGAGGTAAACCGGCACATCAGCAAGCTTTGCAATGGTATGAAAGCCGGCTTTCCAGCGGACTATATGCTTGCGCGTCCCCTCCGGAGTCATTGCCAGGTGCAAATTTTCCATGCTGTTGAAAAAATTTACGGTTTGACGGATCACATTTGCCCCTCTGGAACGGTCAATGGGAATGCCGCCCATTTTGCGGACAAAAAACCCGACAGGCCAGAAAAAGAATTCCTTTTTAATCAGAATATTGGCCTTGCCCCCCAATGACGTATAGAACAGATAGGAAACTACAAAATCCCAGGCGCTGGTGTGGGGTACGCCAATGATGATACATTTGGGTTCGGGAACGACAAAACCGTTGACTTTCCAACCCATCAGCCGCAGCAAAAAAGCGCTAATCTTTCTCATGCTATTATCTTCTTTGTTTCAATATTTTTGGCAAAAGCATACTTCTCCAGCAGATTAACCGACAGGGCTGCTGCATCATCCAGTGGGGGAGAATTTTCAAAATCAATGATAACCATCAGGAAACGAACAGTTTCCGCAGTTACTGCCGTGCGCACCGAATCGCTGGTTGGCGTTCCGAAAGCGCCCCGGGCATCACGAAAAACAGGAAGCGATTCAATATTCAATGCTCCGCGGCCAATCCCTTCGTAAGGCTCATTTTCTTTTCCAACACCAAATACCACATCCCCGGAAATTTTACCTGCGTCGTAACCACCGATTGAAAATCCGGTAGAAATGGAAACCAGATTCAGCAAATCCACCACATTATTTACCTTGTACAATCCTTTGCCTTGGACAATTCGCCGCAAAAGCGCCTCAGCCGACAACCTGTAGCGGGCGGGGTCTTTCCCGCAAGCCCGGTAAGCTTTCCGGGAAGCTGAAACAGCCGGCAAGCAACTGATATCCCCTATTTTTAAAGCGCCGGCAATTTCATCTGTTTTTCTTCCGATTTCATTCCATAATGCCTCATTGTTTTCAGCGACTGAAACATCACATTCAATGCACGCCAGCGCAAGCCGTGGGGCACACTTTTTTATTTCATCTGAAATGGAAATTGAAACCATTATCAAATACTTAATCTAAATTGCTTCTTCGGGATTAAAAATTATTTTCCCGGATTTGCAAATCTACTTCAGAAGTTTCTTTATCAGCCAGTCGCTTTTCTGCTCATTTTGCTCCGGGAAAGTCCAGTGTTCCGTTTCCTGAAAAAGGTGTAACTCCTTTGGCGCTGTGATTACATTGTAGGCAGCATACATCGAAGTGGGCGGACAAACATTGTCATTGTAACCCCAGCTATACCATCCGGGAACTTTCACAAACCGGGCAAAATTGACCACATCAAAGTATTTTGACGTTTCCACTTTTTCGGGTTTGTTGGTGAAGTCATCGCGGAAAAGATGCGGCCAACCCCCTGCCCTGCCGTGCAGATATCCGGTCAAATCGCAAAGCGCCGGATAAAATGCTGCCAGATAATTGATGCGCTCATCCAGTCCTGCCGTGATAATGGAAAGTGCGCCACCCTGACTGCCTCCGGTAACTGCAAGCTCCTTCCCGTTATAACAGTCAAGCGATTCGATGAAATCAACCGCCCGCACACAGCCGAGATAAACCCGCTTAAAGTAATACTGATTCCTGTCGTCAAGGCCGGATCTCCAATAGCCATTAAGCGCTCCGGCGCTTAAATCACTGTAAACTCCCTGATTAAGGTTGACCGGAATTCCATGAATTCCAATCTGAAAAGTGATCACTCCCCGCTCGGCGCTCCACACATCCCCCGCATAGGGCCTGATACCCGCGCCCGGCACATGCAGGATTGCAGGATATTTCCCTTCGGCTTTGGGCTTGCACAAAATTCCGTAGATTTTCCCGGATATGTTATTGATGCTCACGTGGTAAACATCCACCTTGTCGGTGCATCTTTCCGGCATCAGCGTCATAACCGGCTTCACGGGAACTTTTGCCAGTTCTGCTTTCGCTTCATCCCAAAACTGCCTGAAATCTTCCGGCAGGGTGGTGGTGGGCTGAATCTCCCCGGGTGAAAATCCCGCTGTTGAAAAAGTGGAGTAGGTTTTGCCGTCCACCTTGACTGACGCATGGCATCTCAAAAAACCGGCATCTGCAAAGCGTTCCGCTTTTACGGTAGCTTCTCCCTTTTTCAAGGTTACCGTGCCTTCTTCCCAGCTTTCCACACTTTCGGGGCCGATGCGATAATTCACTTCAATTCCGTCGAGCGGAACGCTATTTTTCAAAACAGTCAGCTTAAACGCTGCTCTTTCGCCTTTTTCATAAGTCCAGTCGGCTTTGTCCGGTGTAACAATCACCTGAACCAATGCCTTGCGGGGCTGGGGCAAAACATGAAAAGAAAGAGCAAAAACAAGGAAAAGTGAAAGAAAAATTTTACGATTCATAATATTTTATTTTTAACGTATTCTCCGGTTATTGGATTGTACAGATTTTGGGGTTCTAAAATAGTATAAATATTTTTCGTTCGGGCTATAAAAAGAAAAACTCCCCGCCAAACTTTTAACAGGGAGTCAATCAACTATCTGATTTCAAGAAACTTCACAGCTTCATCTTACCTGAAACTGTTTTTTATTTCTGTGATTTGTTCGTTGGTCAGGTCGCCGCCAACGATAATTTTATACTTTATCGTCAGTTTTTCTCCCTGCTTAAGGGTAAGCTGTGCCGGTTCGGTGGTTTCATCCACAGCGCGGCCTGCAAAATTGTTCGATGCAAAAAGGCCGTAGCCGCGTGCATGAGACCATGCCGGGTAATTCGGATTGCCGGGATGATCCATAATAACGATGGTGATAACCTCATTTTCCTTATCAGCCCGCAGGGCAACCCAGGCGCTTCGTTTTGCCCAAACATCGTCACCAACAATTCCTTCTTCATTCCGGTAAACGCCATTTACGCCCTCATTATTCAAAACCGGAACTTCCGTAACATTTCCTTCAGCATCCAGAAATCTTCCGGGTCTGTCAGCCGGCGCTTCAAAAGAGCGGTCAATGCGCAGACCAAGAAGTCCCTCCTTGTTGTCGGTGAAAGTTACTTCCTGCCGGGCCGTCAGCTCAGAGGTACGGTCAATGGTGCGAATATTTCCATTTTCAGTGAAAACGAAGGTCGTTTTTTCATTCAGAAGCACCTTGTCGTCAATATCAACCCAATCGGAGGCAGTAACCAATGTTCCTGTCTGCGGATTGGTTTCAACCACTTCCCTGAACTTTATGGAACCGTAATTTGGCTTGTTTTCCGGTTTAATGGCAAAGGAATTATTCCAGAAATCCAGTCCGTTCACATCCCCGAAATTGAGCCATAATCCCACATGATGCGGATGATCGGTCCGCTCAAACGGCCTCGGATTAATCGGATAGCCGCGGGTGATTTCTTTCCCTGATTTTGTTACAATCGGATACAAGACCTGTTTTTCAATGTCATCCGGATAGATGTAGGAGGTAAAGTAGCTGTCTCCAAACAACACATCCACTTTTTTTGCCTGCGCATCATGCCTGAACTCAACTTTCGGGGCAGATTCGGAGCAGCCCGAAAAGAGAAAAATAACCGGAAAAAGATAAATTAAATGTTTCATATTTCTTAAAAATTTTGAGTTTTAAAATAAAAAAATTATTCTTAAATTTTTGGTTCCCAGCCCGGTTCATAGTCGCGTCCCCACAGTTTCATGGCATCGCGGTCAAACATCCGTCCGGTTTTTTCATCAATGTCAAAACCTCTTCCCACCCGGTAGGCAATGTTGGAGTAGTGCACCATCGCCATACTGATTGCTGCATCGTCAATGGGTGCAGTAAGTTTGGCTTTCCCCCGGATTGCGTCAAAAAAGTTCATAACGTGGGCAGTTGTCATATCGCCGCCACCGCCCAAAGCTGTTCCGGCTTCAGTAGAAGCGGATTTGTTATCCTTGATGACTTTCCCTTTGCGGTCGAACAGGACATATTTGCTCCGGTTTACAAAAACAGACCCCTCACTGCCGTAAATAATCGTTCCGCGGTCGTAACCGTAGGTGTCATATCCGTTCCGGCTCTTGCCATCCCACTGGATGATTTTATTTTCATTGAAACGGAAGGTAACTTCCATGGTATCATACATTTCCCATCCATCGCCGATAAAGTGGCGTTTGTCCGCTTCCACATCCACGCGGAGCGGCAGGTCAACACCCAAAGCCCAGCGGGCAATGTCCAGCTCATGTGTGGCATTGTTTCCTGCCTCTGCTGTTCCGTAATCCCAGCCATACCAGTGCCAGTTATAGTCCCATGTCTCTTCGGTGTAATCGCGGCGCGGCGCCGGTCCCTGAAAAAGTTCCCAGTCAAGCCCTGCCGGAACCGGCACTTTCTTTTGCAGCGGCACCTCTCCCCTGCTGTTGGTGTAAATCGCCACCGCTTTATAGGGTGTGCCAATCACTCCATTATGAATTTCATTGATTATTTCAATGGTATGCCCGGAAGAACGTTGCTGATTGCCCATCTGAACCACCTTGTTCAGTTTTTTTGCCGCCTCCACCAGCAGCTCATTTTCAAACATATTGTGGCTGCATGGTTTTTCAACATATACGTGTTTCCCGCCTTTCATGGCCATCACCGAACCGGGAGTGTGCCAATGGTCGGGAGTGGCATTGATCAGCACATCCACTTTGGAATCATCAATCACTTTCCGGATATCACTTTCGGGCTTTGGTTTATAGTCAATGTGTTTTGAGAAATTCTGCATCGCCCTGT